>BNUC01000001.1 GCA_025997075.1 Betaproteobacteria bacterium
TGTCCGATCTTGGTTCAGAGGATGAGTGGCTGCTGCAAGATCTACGCGACGGGCTTTGAAACCCCAGGTTGGGCTCGGCATCCAGCCACTCCGTCTCAGGTGGCCTCCTGAGACAAAACACAAAACAACAAACGACAGGATAAAACACCTCCGAGCTTCGGCGGCGCTGTCGGGGAAAGCGTTCCGGGCTACGCCCTCCACGCTTTCCCCGACAGCGCTAAAGAACCTGGTTCAGAGGCAAAATCAGCATACAAGGTTGGGCTGAACGAAGTGATGCCCAACGCAGCAGCTAATGGCGCCTCCCGATGTCGGGGTTGTTCCACTCACCCCAAGCCATACCCTGTTGGTTTGTAGTGGTCAAGAAATATCGGACAGATGGATAGGTTGTTGAACTGCCGATCGTGATTCATAGACATTGGGCGGCAGGTAACCCAAAGTCGAATGCAAGCGGGTGCTGTTGTAGAAGCCGACGATGTAATCCGTAATATCCCGAGTGGCTTCCGCCGGATTGGCATAGTCACGCTGCCAGACGCGCTCCCTCTTGAGATTCAGGAAGAAACGCTCCATCACGGCATTGTCCCAACAGTTCCCTTTGCGGCTCATGCTGGCCTGTAATCCATGTTGTGCCAGCAAGGCGCGATGAAGCGCACTGGCATACTGGCTTCCACGATCAGAATGCACAATTATCTTCTTCGGGGGCTGGCGTTGCGCGATGGACATCTGCAAAGCCGAACACATCAACTCAGCCTCCATGTTGGGCGCCATCTGCATGCGATGCGGATACGCCAACCCGCGCCCCGGAATAGGGAGTAAACAATGGGTTTCTTTCAATCTCTGCGACCTTCGCGGCCGTAGCATTGTGCAGCGGTGTACCGGCATCACGCCCCGGATGCGCCGCTTGGCGCTGGGCGGACCCGATGTCGTGGCCTGGCTCAAATCGGACGGTGTCGAATTTCCGGCCGCCTGGGTCAAGCTTCGTCTGGATGGACGCGACGGACGCGGCTATACGATTCGACAAGTCGACAAACGCGAGGGAACGATCGACATTGATTTTGTCCTGCATTACGACGGTCCCGATAACGGCACGGTTTCCGATTGGGCGCGCTTCGCTCGTCCGGGCGATCAGGTTGACATCCGGGGACCGAGAGCCGGCGGTTTTCGTCTGCTGCCCGATTCAAAATGGATATGGTTGGCCGCCGATGCCTGCGCGCTACCTGCCGCGCAAGCCATTATGGAAAGTCTGCCCGCCGGGGTCGAGGTTCATGCCCTGTTCGTGGTTCACGACAATGATGAACGGCAGTCTGCCCGCTTTCGCGTGGGATAATGTCGCCTTGCAGCTCAATCCCTATCTGTCCCATTACAGGACAGCCTTCGCTTTCTCCACTTTCCTTTATCCGCAGCTTCAACAGCATTCCTTGCGGTTTGCCTGCCATTTCTGGCAAAGATACGGACTTACCATGTTCCGCGTGAGTAACAGGAATGGTTTAGACCCTGCCTATCCGCCGGTGATGTTGAGTGTCCATGTACGCCCAAATACAAGAGGCGTAACCCATCACGTACCTTTTGGTTCAAGCCTGTCAACACCTTTGGCTTGCGCTCATGACGACGTTTATCAGCAGTTCACATCAGTTGGTCATGCCATCCAGCCTAGCATCCCATCCGCATTGGTGTTCGCAGATGGCGTTCTTACCTCACGGTTTGAACGCAGTCTTTCGACCCGATTACATTGTCCTGACAACTTCACACACCTTCGTTACCAATGGTGCATGTGCCAGTAGGCTACTGTTAATGGAATAATACCAATTTGCGTTCGATGATATAGAGGCTACCCACCTGAATCTAAAGATAAAGCATGGAGATATCTCCATATTTATATTGTTGAAAGCAAGTTGGTATAACAGGTTTACTCCTCTTTCCAGAGTGAAACAATTACTCAAACGACATCATGTCGTACTGTATCTATACGCTTCGTCCGAAAGTAACAACACCGTCTTCCGTAACAATCGCGTCGAGACGTTCGTCGTGCGGCTCGGGATGGATGCTGTCTACCCGGCACAGTTCAAAACTGACGCCGATGGCCAGCGGTCGGGGACGCAGGTCCGCCAGCGTGCGATCGAAGTAGCCGCCGCCGTAACCGAGCCGGAAGCCGGCGGCGTCGAAGGCGGTCAGCGGAATCAGCAACGCCTGCGGCTGGAGAAAATCGCCCGTGGCGGGCGCGGGGATGCCGTAGCGATCCGGCGCCATCGTCACACCGGGCCGCCAAGCGCGGAAAGCGAGCGCGGCGTTGGCTTCGACGACAACCGGCAGGAGCGCGGCGAAGGCCGCATGGCCGGCGGCGAGCCACGTTTCAAGCGCGGGACGCAGATCCGGCTCCTTATTGATCGGCCAGCAGAAACCGACCCGCATGGCGGCAAGCTGTGGAAAACTCGCCTGGAGATGTTGGCAAACCGCTTGAGAACGTCGCGCGTAGTCGTCCTGGCTCAAGGCCATGCGACGCGCAATGGCGTCTCGCCGCAACGCGCGCCGCTGTGCAGCCTGGCGACTGGCGGGGTCATCCGCTGGCGTGGCGCATCGATCCGGGTACGCTTCGGTTTGCATGTGTTATGCTCAAAGGCTGTATCTATGGGTGTTCCAGCTTATCATGAAGTTTCGTTTTGCCGTTTTCACTACACTGTTTGTTCTCTTGTCGCTCTGTTTGCGCCCGGCCCTGGCCGATCCCCTGGACGATCTGCTCCTCGCCGCCCGCGATGCCGCGCGAGCAGGCAAACGCGCGCAACTCGAACAACTGGCCGGCGGTTTGCAAGGGCATGAGCTGGCGGTTTATGTCGACTACTGGCGGCTGCAACTCGATTTGAAGAACGACCCTGATCCGGAGACGGTGCGCGCCTTTCTGACCAGGAACGAGGGCGATTACCTTGCCGAGAAAATACGCGGCGACTGGCTCAAAGAACTGGGCAAGCAGCAGCAATGGCCCCTTTTCGATGCCGAGTACCCGGCGCTGGTGCAACCGGATCAGGAACTGGCCTGTTATGCGCTGCAACGCCGGCTGGCGCAGGGCGACAACAGCGCGTTCGATGAGGCCATGCCGCTCTGGCTGAATCTGATCGAACCACCGGAGTCCTGCTATCCGGTGCTCGAAGCGCTGATTATCGGAAAGCGCATCCAGGCCGATGATGTCTGGGCGCGCATTCGACGGCAGGTGGAAACCAATCGTCTGACCGGCGCGCGCTACAGCATGAATTACCTGCCGCGGAGCCAGACGCCGGATGCGAAGACGGCGGAGGCGGTGGTGAGCAAATCACCGATGCCCTGGCTGGCCAAGATCAAGCTGTCGGATAGTAGCGTTAGTCGTATGCATCGCGAGCTGATCGCGCTGGCCATCGCGCTCATCGCCCGCAACGACCCGCGCATGGCCGCCGAACAACTGGAGAAACTGGATACGCTTCTCGAGGCCGACGAGAAAGGCTGGGCCTGGAGCCAGATTGGCTGGCAGGCTGCGTTGCGGCACATGGCCGAGGCGCTCGACTGGTTCGACAAGGCCGGTGAGGCGCCGATGTCCGATGCGGTGACACAATGGCGGGCGCGCGCCGCGTTGCGCGCGCAGGACTGGGACAGAGTTCGCTCGGCGATCGAGAAAATGCCGCCGGCGCTGGCCGGGCAGCCGGCCTGGATCTACTGGCTGGGTCGCGCTTATCTGGCCGGCGGCCGGATCGAGATAGCCAATGCGCTGTTCGCCCGTATCGCCGGGCAGCCGAATTTTTACGGCAATCTCGCCGACGAGGAATTGGGACGGACGATCGCGCCGCCGCCTCGGACTACGCCGCCGACGCCGGACGAGAGGGCGAGCATCGCGGCCAACGCGGCGATCCGGCGCGCTCTCTCGCTGTGCCTCCTGAGCCTGCGCACGGAATGCGTGCGCGAGTGGAACTGGGCCTTGCGCGGCATGAGCGACCGTGAATTGCTGGCCGCCTCGGTCGTGGCCGAGCAGGCCGGCGTTTACGACCGCGCGATCTCCGCTGCCGACCGCACGCGCGAGGAGCACGACTACGTGATGCGTTACCTGTCGCCCTTTGGCGAACAGATTCGCCCCGCCGCGCGCGAGCAGTCTCTGGATGACGCCTGGGTTTACGGCCTGATGCGCCAGGAAAGTCGCTTTGTGACCAACGCCCGCTCGTCGGCGGGCGCGTCGGGACTCATGCAACTGATGCCGGCGACCGCGCGCGAGGTAGCGCACAAGATCGGGCTGAAAAATTACCAGCAGAACCGGGTCAATGACACCGAGACCAACATATTGCTGGGCACCAGCTATATGCGCATGGTCATGGAGCGCCTCGACAACCATCCCGTGCTGGCTTCGACCGGCTACAACGCGGGGCCGGGCCGGGCGCACAGGTGGCGGGCCGCCCGCCCGCTGGAAGGCGCGGTTTATGCCGAGACGATTCCGTTTGACGAGACACGCGATTACGTCAAAAAGGTCATGAGCAACACGGTCTACTACGCCGCGCTGTTCAACGGTCAGCCGCAGTCGATCAAGAACCGGCTGGGCACCATCGAGCCGCGCTAGCGCATTACCCTGAACAGGGCAATTGCCTATGCGCAGAATCAGTCAGGATGCGCTTCGGCTTTTTCAACCCACACCCGTCCCCCGCGAGGAGGGAGGAAGATGGATTCCCCGACTCTGCGGGAAGTGTCATCCTTCATTTTAATGGCATCCATGCGATGGCCCTGCGTATCAGAGATCAGGGATCAAAACCGATTGGTGTTGATCCCTGATTCCTGACATCTGATCCCTGATCCCGTAGGTTGGGTAAGCGAAGCGCAACCCGACAAATGTAAATAGGCGGCGCGAAGCGCCGGAAGATAAGTATCGTCGGGATGCGCCGCTTCGCGGCTTTCCCAACCTACGCCCCGCTCCCCTCGTGGGAGGGAGAGGGAAAGGATCTCAGAAGCCATACCTCGCCTTCAGACTCCCAGACATGCTTTCGCTGATGCCCAACGCAACAGCCAATGACGCTTCCCAAGCTTGTATGCGCAGTGACAAATAGCGTTTGACACTTCGCAAGGGCATGTGATGGAATATGAATCCGTCTTCCTGTCCTGCCGTGCCGACATCCCATGTTTTCCAGCCTTTCTCCATTACCAGCCACCGAGCCACGCCGCGCATTGCGCGTATCGTGCGGCATGGGGCAGGGGAGAGGTTTGAACGCGCCGTTCAGTGGAAAGGTAAATAAAATTGTAAAAAAGCTTGACATTTCCAAAACAAGCACAATAATTTTTGCAAGCAAGCAAGCAAGCAAGCAAGCAAGCAAGCAAGCAAGCAAGCAAGCAAGCAAGCAAGCAAGCAAGCAAGCAAGCAAGCAAGCAAGCAAGCAAGCAAGCAAGTTAGCAAGCAAGCAAGCAAGTTAGCAGAGAAGCAATGGCGGGCTGACCCCTCTTTCTCCCTCGCTGTTTTCAGGTTTCTTTTCACCTCAAACGCCGCGTCCGGTTCCGGACGCGGCGTTTGTCGTTTACCGCAGGCAAGCGCGCGTCTCTTTGTGATCCTGCCTGTTTTTTTCGTTGTTTCGAGCATAAGGAGTTTTACTCATGGCACTCACTGTCGCTCAAATTCAAAAAACGTATATCGCTTTCTTCAATCGTCCCGCGGACGCAACCGGTTTAGCCTGGTGGTCGAATTATCCGGGGAGTGACGAAGATCTGCTGAACGCTTTCTCGACAACACCCGAATACCTGGCTGAATACGCTGGCAAGACCCCTGCCCAGGTCGTAGACGCGATTTATCAGAACCTGTTTGGCCGTTCCGCCGAACCGGAAGGCCTGGCTTTCTGGGCCGGGCATCTCGCGGCGGGTAATCTCAGCATCGGTAATATCGCCATTACCATTCTCAATAGCGCGAACAATGGCCCGGTCGTCAAGGATTTGGATGTCATCAATAACAAGACCGAGGCGGCCATTAACTTTACCAACTATCTGACAAGCCATGCGCCTGCCAAAACCGCTTATGAAACCGGCGCGGACTACGTTGTAGTCATCGCCAAGGATTGGCTCTCCGATGTCGGCGCATCCTCCGCCAGCAAGACTGGCGCCATAAGCGGTATTGGCGATGTTGCGGACAATCTGGTTGATATATCGGGTATCGGGAATAACGTTATTAACGGCACGGACATTGGCGATTGGCTGATGGGTACTGCCAGCAACGACACAATCAACGGACTCAGAGGCAACGACGAGATATATGGGCGAGAGGGCAACGATATCCTGAACGGCGACGAAGGTGATGACGTGTTATTCGGCGAATCAGGAAATGACATCCTGAATGGCGGCGCGGGTGACGACCTGTTATCCGGCGACTCAGGAAACGACACCTTGAATGGCGGCGCGGGTAACGACTGGTTGATTGGAGGTACAGGCAATGATTATTTGTCCGGCGGTGAAGGCAACGATATCTATCGTATCAACGATAGCGACAGTGACTATACCATTACTAACGGAAGCTGTGGTCTGGACACTATCTACGATTCTGGCGGGAAAGATCTCGTTAATCTAGATCACTATTATTGGGGGCGCAACAAGGGCGATGGATTAAGCTTTACGCATTCTGGCAAGGATTTCGTTATAACCGTGACTCTCGTTAATGGCGTCCAGAGCATCATCACCATCAAGGATTTCTACGCGGGGCACCCCGTCGAATGGCTGGATATCGCTTGCTCCGATGCCAGACTGAATGGGCACACCGACTATGCGGTTAATCTGGTGGGCCTGGCCGACTCGCTGGCGGATGGCGCCACCTTTACGCCACACGATTTCTTGATGGATTTGCCGTGGGCTTCGACGGGAGAGTTGGTGTGGTCGGGGTTGTTCTAACAAGGCGTTGCCTTCTCTAAAACACTCATACCTTGGACGTTTAACCTGAAAAAAAGGCGATTGGCGCCCCAAAGGCCAAGTCGCCTTTTTGTTCAGGGCGATCGCACAGGGCGCGAAACCCGTCCCACTCGTCATTGGGAGGAGCCATTGGCTGCTGCGTTGTGCATCAGCGAAGGCATGTCGGGGAGTCTGAAGGCGAGGTATGGCTTCTGAGATCCTTTCCCCCTCTTCACCACGAGGGAGAGGAGCGGGGCGTAGGTTGGGAAAGCCGCGAAGCGGCGCATCCCGACGGTACTTATCTTCCGGCGCTATGCGCCGCCTATTTACGATTGTCGGGTTGCGCTTCGCTTACCCAAGCTACGGGATCAGGGATCAGAGGTCAGGGATCAGGGATCAACACCGATCGGTTTTGATCCCTGACCTCTGATTCCTGATCCCTGATACGCAGGGCGAACGCATATATCGCCCCCTGATTTTCCGCCGACAGAGGTTTATCATGTCCACAGAGTGAGTGGCGGCAACGCTGAGTTACCAGGCAGACCTTCCTGCCCAATCCCCATGCCCGGTACTTTTGCACACAAGTTTGCACGCTATTCACTGTAATATTTGAAAATTTGGTGAGCCGCGAACCGGTTCATTGTTATGGAGAGATTTTTCATGTTGAAACTTATCATCGGTGACCATAATTATTCTTCGTGGAGTTTGCGCCCCTGGCTGGCGGCAAAGCAGGCCGGCCTGCCGTTCGAGGAGATTTCGATTCACTTGCGCCAAGCCACGACCAAGGCGGAAATCCTGAAATATTCACCCACCGGCAAGATACCTTGTCTGATCGATGGCGAAACGGTCGTCTGGGAATCCTTGTCCATCTGTGAATACCTGGCTGAAAAAGCGCCGACGCTGTGGCCGTCCGGGAGCAAGGCGCGTGCTGAAGCCCGTTCCATCGCCAGTGAAATGCACTCCGGATTCGCCGCGTTGCGCCAGGAGATGCCGCTCGACGTGCGCGCTTCGCAACCCTATCTGCAACAGTCGATGGAACTCAAGGCGGATATGGCGCGCATCGTTTCCATTTGGGAAGACTGCCGGCAACGTTACGGCCACGAGGGGCATTTTCTGTTCGGACATTTCACCAATGCCGACGCCATGTACGCGCCCGTCGTCTTCCGCTTCCTGACGTACCATGTCGAGTTGCCGGAAGCCTCGCGCAAGTATGTGGAAGCCCTGGTCGCGCTGCCGGCGATGCAGGAGTGGCGCCAGGCTTGCATCGCGGAAGCGGGCTGAACGGCACGACGATAAGCATGCGGATTTTTTCGGTCGGCGGAGCGGTACGCGATGAACTGCTCGGCCTGCCGGTTCAGGACCGTGATTTCGTTGTTGTCGGCGCCTCGCCCGATGAAATGCTGGCGCGTGGATTCCGCCCGGTCGGCAAGGATTTCCCGGTCTTCCTGCATCCGGTCACGCACGAGGAATACGCGCTCGCCCGCACCGAACGCAAGGCGGGACACGGCTACAAAGGCTTTACTTTCCACGCATCAAGGGAAGTCACGCTCGAAGAGGATCTGGCGCGCCGGGATCTGACGATCAATGCCGTCGCCCGAGGAGAAGACGGAACGCTGATCGATCCGTTCAACGGCGTCGCTGACCTCAAGGCGCGTCTCTTGCGCCATGTCGGCCCGGCCTTCGTTGAAGACCCGGTGCGTATCCTGCGTGTAGCGCGTTTCGCCGCGCGCTTTGCCGATTTTTCCATCGCTCCGGAGACGCTGACGCTGATGCGGCAGATGGTGGAAAACGGCGAGGTGGATCACCTGGTCGCCGAACGCGTCTGGCAGGAACTGGCTCGTGGTTTGATGGAGGCGACGCCTTCGCGCATGATTCAAACGCTGCATGATTGCGGGGCGCTGGGACGCACGCTCCCGGCGCTCGACCGCTTGTTCGGCGTGCCGCAACGGGCGGATTACCATCCCGAAATCGACACCGGGGCGCACGTGCTGATGGCGCTGGACTGCGCGGCGCGGGAAGGCTTTAGCCTGCCGATTCGTTTTGCCGTGCTGCTGCACGATCTGGGCAAGGGATTGACGCCGGCGGCCGATCTGCCGCGCCATCCCGGACACGAGGCGCGCGGCCTGAATCCGGCGGAAGAGATTTGTGCTTATCTGAAGGCGCCGACGGAATGCCGCGACCTGGCCTTGCTGGTGGTCCTTCATCATGGCAATGTCCGGCGCGGACAGGAGATGCGCGCGTCGTCGATCGTCCGCCTGCTCGAAAAAACGGACGCCCTGCGCCGTCCGCAACGTTTCCTCCAGCTTCTGGACGCCTGCGATTGCGATTTTCATGGCCGACTCGGTTGGCAGGACAAACCCGTTCCGGCTCGCGAGGTCTTTCCTCTGGCACTGGAGGCCGCGCGTTCGGTCGATGCCGCTGCGATCGCGCATAATTGCGAACGCAAGGAAGATATTCCAGAACGTTTGCATGCAGCGCGGGTAATGGCGGTAGCGGCGGTAGCGGAAAGCATGGAACTTTTCAGGAAAAATCAGAGACACCCTTCTTTCGGGGGTTAATATAGAATCTTTCTCATTCTGGGCTGTCTGAGACTGACAAGGAAACAGAGATGGAAGAAAAATCAATAGTGAGGCCAGCACGGAAAAGGGTGGCGGTGAACGCCTATATTGCGGTGCTGATTGTCTTCTGGACGCTGATGGTAGGCTTGTCGCTGTGGGTCAATATCAGCAGGACCTATCAATATGCTGAAGGGGGAGCAAGGCTTCAGGCGCGAACGGCTTTCGAGAAAGATATCATTTATCGCCGCTGGAATTCCAGGCTGGGCGGCGTTTATGCAAAGGTCACCGAAATTACTCCGCCCAATCCCTATCTGGCGCGGGACCCGGAGCGGGATATTACAGGTCCCGAGGGACAGCCGCTGACCAAAATCAATCCCGCGTACATGACGCGGATCGTGCATGAACTCGGAGAGCTTTCTTCGGGCGTTGCCGGGCATATCACCAGCAACAAGCCCATCCGGCCGGGCAATGAACCGGATCCCTGGGAAGCCAAGGCGCTGTCCCTGCTCGAAAAAGATCAGGACAGGAAAGAATTTGCCGAGTTGCAGTCTATGAACGGCAAGCCCTACATGCGCCTCATCGGGCCTCTGGCGGTCGAAGAGAGTTGCATGGCCTGCCACGCGTTTCAGGGATACAAGGTGGGCGAACAACGCGGCGGCATCAGCGTTTCCGTGCCCATGGAACCTTTCATGACCCAGGCCCGGAGCGCAGTGGTCTTTTTGAACGCCTCGCATGCGGGGCTCTGGCTTTTTGGCGTTGCTTTCTGTCTGATGGGGGGACGGCGCCTCAATACGCATTTGCGCGAACGGGACGAGGCCGAGGAACAGTTGCGCGCCCTGACGCAAGAGCTTGAGGACCGGGTGGACGAGCGGACGAAAGAACTGCGCAAATCCATGGAAGCCGCTGAAAGCGCCAACAAAGCCAAGAGTGAGTTTCTCGCCAATATGAGCCATGAGATACGCACTCCGCTCAACGGGGTGATTGGCATGTCCGATCTGCTGTTGAGCACCGAACTCGACCCCGATCAGGCCTCCATGGCCGCGACCGTTAAAACGAGCAGCTACAGCCTGCTGGCCGTGTTGAACGACGTGCTGGATTTCTCCAAAATCGAGGCCGGCATGATGCACATCGACCCGGTTCCCTTCAGTCTCAGGGATACGGTGTTCAGCGTCATGAAGGGACTGGCGCCCGTGGCTTATAAAAAGCATCTGGAGGTGATCGTGCAGATCGATCCCCAGATCGCGGACCATCTGATGGGCGACGAACAGCGCATCCGGCAGATTCTGGTCAATCTGGTTAACAACGCCATCAAGTTTACGGACAAAGGCGAGATAACCCTTAAGGTCAGCCAGCTTGAGCAGGATCATGAATTCGCGAAATTGCGTTTCAGCGTCAGCGACACCGGCATAGGCATTCCCGTAGACAAGCAGAAAAGCATTTTCCTGGCCTTTGAACAGGCGGACACTTCCACGACCCGAAGATACGGAGGGACAGGGCTTGGGCTGTCCATTTCGCACAAACTGGTTTCACTGATGCATTCCGAACTGCGTCTGGAGAGTCAGCCGGGTTACGGCAGCACCTTCTGGTTTGATCTGGCCCTGACCTTACTTGCCGGAGATCCCCCCAAACCGCTGGTATCCGCCGAGGCGCTCAAGGGCAAAACCGTGTTTGTGGTAGACGATAACGATACGAACCGGCGTGTGCTCATGGAGCAACTCGGCGCCTGGGGCATGAAGCCCAGGGAAAGTTCCGGCGTGGATGAAGCCTTGCGCTGCCTGCGCGTCGCGGCCAATACCACGGGCGCTTTCCGGATAGTGCTCACCGACCTGCAGATGCCCGACAAAAACGGCGTCGACCTGATCCTGTCCATGAAAGAGGATGAAATACTGCAGCGGATTCCAGTGGTCATGCTCTCTTCGGGAGAACTGCCCGAGAATACGCCGCCGGGAACAGTGAAGCATCTTCTGACCAAGCCGGTCCGCCCGGAGGAACTGATCCGGGCCATGTCCTCCGCTCTCGGCCTCTGGGAGAGCGTCAGCATGAAGGAATTACGGGAAGTCGTGAGCCAGAAGAAGTCTTCCCAGGCTTTCCATGTGCTGCTGGTGGAAGATATGGCCATGAACCAGGTCGTGGCGACGCGGATGCTTCAGGGATTCGGGCATACGGTGCGGGTTGCCCAGAATGGTCAGGAAGCGCTGGACATTCTGGGACAGGAATCTTTCGACCTGGTGTTCATGGATGTCCAGATGCCGGTCATGGATGGTCTTGAAGCCGTGGCGCGTCTGCGTGAAGACGAGCGCGGCCATCCGGAAAGAAAACACATGCCCGTGATCGCCATGACGGCGCGCGCCTTGCAGAATGACCGGGAAAAGTGTTTGCAGGCGGGCATGGACGCTTACGTCGCCAAACCCTTGCTGATCGACGATATGGCCGCCGTGCTGGACGAAATAACGAGTAAATTTGAGATGAGATCGACGCCGCTCGAAAAAGGCGCCGGACAGCAAGAACATTCCGGACTTCCTCAAGCGGAAGTCTTCGACAAGGAGCTGATGTACAAGGTGTTCGGAGAAGATGCCGGATTCATCAAGCAGGGCATGGGAATATTTTTGCGCGATGCGCCGGGGCTGGCGGGCGACATCGAAAGCGCCCTGGAACATGACGATAGCAACGCGTTGACGGTTAGCGCGCATTCCCTGAAGGGGATCACCAGTTGCTATACGAAATCCGGGCTTTATCAGGACTGTTTTGAGCTTGAACAACTGGGCCGCTCCGGTTCCTTAATGGATAAAAAGGAAGAAGCGCGACGGATGCTTGACGATCTCAGGATACGTCTCAGAAAGCTTACGGACGCCATGGAGGACTACCTGCGCCGATGACCCGGAGGATGGTTCGACATCCCCGGATGAAGGCGGAATAGGAAAATATATGCGGATACTTGTTGCTGAAGATCAGGAAATGTCGAGGTTCATCCTTGCCAGACATCTGCGCGGCTGGGGGCATGAGGTCATTGAAACTTCCAACGGCACGGAAGCCCTGCAATTCATCATGGCCAATCCTTTTGGCGTGGATATGCTGATTACGGACTGGGAAATGCCCGGCATGAATGGCGTGGAACTGGCCCGCCGAGTCCGGGAATTCAGCGACGCCGGCCAGTATATCTATGTCATTCTGCTGACTTCCCGAAGTGAATTCGACGATATGCTGAAAGGCTTTGCCGAGGGCAAGGTGGATGATTATATCGCCAAGCCTTTTGAGGCGATGGAACTGCAAATGCGCGTTCAGGTGGGCTCCCGGCTCATTTTATCGGAGCATACCCTGCGGCAGCACAGCGCCAATCTGGAAGCCGTTGTGCGCCGGCAGACAGAGGCCATTCGCGAAACACAGAATGAAATCATCAGCCGTCTTTTCAGCGCCCTGGAGTCACGCGACGAAGAGACGAGCGATCATGTGTTGCGCATCGGCATTCTCAGCACCTATCTTGGAAAACTGCTGGGTTTGACCCCCGACAAACTGGACATCATCAAGGCCACCAGCCCGCTACATGACATCGGAAAAATAGGCATTCCGGACAAGGTGTTGCGTAAGCCCGGTCCCCTGAGCGTCGAGGAATTCTCCATCATCAAACAGCACACGCTGATTGGCGCGCGCATTCTGTCGGGTTCGCGCAATCAGGTCATCCAGAGCGCGACGGTCATCGCCCAAAGCCACCATGAAAATTGGGATGGCACGGGTTATCCCAATGGATTGAAAGGAGTGGAAATCCCCCTGGAGGCGCGCATTGTTTCCGTGGTGGATGTGTATGACGCGCTTTTGTCCGACCGGGTTTACCGCCAGGGGCTGCCGGAGAACGAGGTGCTCTCCATCATTGAAAAAGGTATCGGGAGCAAGTTTGATCCGGAAATAGGCGGGCTTTTTCTTGATCGATACCAGGAAATCCGCGACTACTGCCGGGAACAGGAAAAGGATAACCCGCTACCGACGTTCGAATTCAAAACCTGACTATATGCTTTCGCCTAACGCAAGCTTTACAGGGATTATTTTTTTTCTCGGCTTGAGCGATGAGTTTTCAATCCGGGAGAGGAGGAGATCGGCAGCGGCAGAGCCGATAGACTGGGGGTGTTGTGAAATAAACGCGGGCTTTACATAAAAGAGCTGATCGTTGTAAATATCACCGAAAGACACGACTGCTATCTGTTCTGGCACGGCAATGTTGTTTTTCCTCAAACAGTTGTAGACTCCAACGGCCATTGCGTTATTAAGCACACAGACTGCATCAATCTCAAGAGCGTCACCTAGCAGCTTCTGCATCATGGTAAAACCGCCCGCTTCGGTATACTCATCCGTCAAAATCCATTCTCTCGGAACAGATTGCCCCGTTTCGGCGAGACCATCGATAAATCCTTTGTACCGATCACCGAATGTATTGAACGACAAATCTCCCGAGATGAGAGCAACGCGGCGGTGTCCGCGCGCAAGCAAGGCCTTGGCCATTAGCTTGCCGCCCTTGTAGTCGCTTGAGCCAACAAAATCGCCTTGGAATCCGAAGGAAGAAATTGTGCGATAGAGCAACACCACCGGTAATCCTTCGCTGATTTCGGCAATCAGCTTATCATTTTTTCCTGAGGTGTTGATAATGAGCCCATCAATGCGGTGTGAAAGCAGTGTATTCAGATAATTGCGTTCCCGCTCTCCACGAGAATCGTTGGAACAGACAATCAGACTGAATCCACGACTTTCCAGCACATCCTCAACGGCTCGATTGATCGCTGTGAATTGATAATTGGAAATATCACTCACAAGATAGCCAATCATGCGCCGGTATTTCGATTTTAAACTCGCAGCATTTGAATCTGGCAGGTATTTTAGCTGCTCAACTATCTCCTGTACTCGCTGGCATATTTCGGGGCTGACATAATAGTTGCCGTGCATGACCCGCGAAACGGTAGCAATAGATACACCCGCCTGGCGGGCCACCTCCTTGATAGTGACCTTGGGATTCTTTGTTTTTGACATCCGGAAACAATATCATTTCTTGACAAGTTCCTCAATATTTCCGATAGCGTCCCATTTATCAAAATCATCGTCGACTTCGGCAAGTGTGATAACGGTAAAAGTCAAAACTTTCACACCACTTTCCAAATGTCCGCCGTAAGCGATGTCCTTGTCGGAGTGTATGATATGCGCGTGGACACGACCATTGATTATCATGCCGTTGATGTTGAGAATATCCGCAGGCTTGTCGCCTTTGGTGAATTCTTCTTTCGGTGGATTTACCGATGATGCAACCACATGATAATGATGGCTCACTACCGACCCGACCCCCGAAAGAATAACTGCGTTTTTAATGTTATTACTTTGAGCGGCTTCACGTAAACGGGCCAGAATATCGTCACCCGGATTGAGCCTGATAAACAATAGATTATTGATGCTTGTTCTTTGAACTAACATAAAAACTCCAATAATAGTGGCAAAGGAAGTGTTACTGACGGTTTTTTTATTTCAAGAGATTGGGTATCCACAAAATAAATGAAGGTGCATAAGTGATGATAAGCAGCGTAGCACCAAGCGGGATGTAATAGGGAGCGACTTCCCTGACCACGGCGCTGATGCTTACATTGGCGATTTTACTTACCATGAAAAGTGAAAGCCCCATCGGCGGCGTTATGAGCCCACACATGATGTTGAAAACGAAAATGATCCCGATGTGAATCGGATCAATGCCGACGGACACGAGCGGCGGAATAACGATCGGTACGAGCAGTAATATGGACGTCGTACTGTCAAGCAACATGCCGCAGAAGAGCAGCAGCAGGTTGAAAATTGCCAACAATACCAGCGGGTTTGTTGAGATGGAAAGCAGGAACTCCGAGAACATCTGCGGAACCTGCTCGGCAGCAAGTATCCAACCGAAGAGAGCTGCGGCTGCGACGATGATCAATACTGAGCAGGTTGATTTGATTGTCTCGACAACAGCATCGACGATGCCTTTCGAAGTGAGTTCGCGGTAAGCCAGACTGATTATAAGCACATAGAAAACCGTGATGCACGAACCTTCTGTAGGAGTAAAGACTCCTGAACACATGCCGAAGATAAGAACTGCTGGCGTTAGCAATGCGGGCAGTGCTGGATAGAAGGTGTTCCATAACTCATTGAGCGTAGGCCAACGTTCGGCGCGAGGATATTTCCGTTTTAAAGCGAGATAAGCGGTCAAAGCCATCATTGCGGCGACAGCAATTAACGCAGGCATGATCCCCGAAAGCAGTAGTTTCATTACGGAAACACCGGCGATGGAACCATACAAAACCATCGGAACGCTGGGCGGGAAAATCGGTCCCACGGTAGCGGAGGCAACCGTCACCGCCGAGGCGTATTCCGTAGTAAATCCTTTTTCTTTCATGGCCTTGATTTCTACCTGCCCGAGACCACCCACATCAGCAAGGGCAGCGCCGGACACTCCGGCAAAAATCAGGCTGGCAAAAATATTTACCTGAGCAAGTCCGCCTGGGAAACGCCCAACCGCCTTGTCGGCAAAATTAAACATTCTCGTAGTTATGCCCGACGAATTCATCAGATTGCCGACGAGGATAAACAAGGGGACTGCTGCAAGCGTGTATGAATCAAGGGCATACTGCATGCGTTGCGCCACCATTTCGAGCGGGAGTTCGTTTATGAAAATATATACGAGGCAGGGAAGCAGAATCGAAATGACGACCGGACAACCCAGAAGAAACAGGGTAATGAATACTAAGGTTACAGTGAGGCCCATGGCAGTTCTTTTTTCGTTAAATAACAAAAATGGGTGATGATTCTCAAAACGCTGATGCCAAGGAACCCAAGAACATTGGGTAGGAAGAAAATCCAGAAAGGAATTTCCAACGTCGCGGTTGTATTGTTCGCATTGTTGATGAGCACCAGAGTTGCCGATAGAGTCACTAAAATGTAAACAACTGTGGTAGAAAGCTGGATTAAAAAACGCAAAACACTTTTTATCACTTGCGGCAGCAGATTCTGCAATTCTTCCATGACTATGTGACTGTTAAAGCGTTCGGTATAGGCCAGCGGGAAAAGAATCCCGCTGAGCACCATGAAACGCGTTAATTCTTCGGCCCCCATGAGCGGCATATCAAAAAAGGAACGCAGAATAATCTGGGTAATTACTGTGAACAAAAGCACCACGAGAGAAAGCGATGCCAGGATCACATCCCAATTAAACAAAATCTTTTTCGTGTTCATGACCATCCCTTAAATCGAGAGGCATGGATTTTTAAATCCATGCCTCTCCGAAAATTCTTCCATTACTTCATGGATTGAATTTCCTTGATGTAATCCGTCCAGTCGGGGAAGTCAATGGCAACCTGTGCGTTAACTGATTTTCTGAACTCGTCGTTTTTAAGTCCGCTTGATTCGTCGATGAATGTGATACCGTAGTCTTTCATCTTCTGAATGACTGGAGCTTCCTGCTCTTTAGTCCATTTAAGCGACCTGAGCGCTACTTCTTCGAGACAATCATTCATGATGTTCTGATTTTTTTCGCCGATCGATTGCCACGCTTTTTCATTGATGAACGTGCTGAGTACCGCCTGCATGTGGCCCGTCATCATGATGAACTTCTGCACTTCGTGGAATTTTTGCGTGTAGATGTTCGTGATCGGGTTTTCCTGACCGTCAACCATGCCGGAAAGAAGCGCGGTGTACAGTTCGGAAATTTCGACTGGCGTTGGAATGGCTCCCATCCCCTTGATCATTGACATCCAAAGTTTCACCGGTGTACCACGTATTTTTTTACCTGCCAGATCTGCCGGAGAATAAATTGCGGTTTTGGCCGACAGATGGCGCGCGCCCCTGTAGTTACTGCCGATGACGCGGAGACCCGCTGCCTTGATGAGTTTTTCGTTGACCTTCTGCAAAGTGGGAGACGTCTTGGGATTGGTGGCTTTTAGCGCGTGCTCGCCATCGCGGTAAATGTACGGTGCGTTAAAAACGGAAATGTCACTTAGGTACTTGCCGAGAGTCGCGAAGTCGTGGTGACCCATGGCAATAGCCCCGGATTTGATGCCATCCGCCATTTCGTTGGCGCCACCGAGCTGCGAGTTCGGAAACACTTGAATAATAATTTCGCCGTTAGTTTTTTCCTTGACCAGCGCGGCAAGTTCGTCGGCATAGCGCGTCTGAATTTCACCTGCAATGCCGACATGGGCATACTTGAGGGTAATGGGTTTTTTTGCATCAGCCGCATAGGTCAGACCCATAACCGCACACATGATTGCACCAATAATGAGTACCCTCTTTTTCATCTTATCCTCCAGTTTCGGTTTAAGAAAACGTTTTCTTGATATATTAAACACTGAATTTTCATCTTGTCAACACATATTGTTACGTACTGTCACATACAGTTGTATTGCGAGACGGGCTGAAACATCGGTTTGGTGGTCACTTGAAGTCGCTGGCTGACAACAAAACCGGCTGGACAAAGTAAAATGTCAGCCATGATTCGTTTTGGAATTGATCTTGGCGGTACCAAGATAGAGATCATCGCCCTCGATGCCTCCGGCCGCGAACTACTGCGCCGGAGAATCCCGACTCCGCAGGGCGACTACGCGGGTACGCTCCGGGCCATCGCGGCCCTGGTCGACGCGGCGGAAAGCGAGCTTGGCGAAAGAGGCCGTATCGGCATCGGTATTCCCGGCGCCGAGTCCCTGATCGACGGGCATATCAAGAACGCCAATTCCACCTGTCTGAACGGCAAGCCCTTGCGCTTCGATCTGGAATCGCTGCTGCGGCGGGGAATCCGTATCGAGAATGACGCCAACTGTCTGGCGCTTTCCGAAGCGGTCGACGGCGCGGGCAGCGGCGCGCAGACCGTTTTTGCGGTGATTCTCGGCACCGGGGTCGGCGGCGGACTGGCCGTGCAGGGGCGGGTGCTGACCGGAGCGAACCGGATCGCGGGGGAATGGGGACATAATCCATTGCCCTGCCCCGAAGAAGATACGCCCGCGCCGCCGCGCTGTTATTGCGGCCGGCAAGGCTGCATCGAAACCTGGCTGAGCGGGCCGGGATTGGCCGGGGATCATGCCCGGAACAGCGGAGAAAGCTTGCTGCCGCCAGAGATCGTCGCGCGCGCGGAACAGGGCGACGCGGCTTGCGAAGCTACGCTGCGGCGCTACGAACGGCGTCTGGCCAAGGCGCTGTCCGTGATTATCAATATCGTCGATCCGGACGTGATCGTTCTTGGCGGCGGGCTGTCCAAGGTGGAACGCTTGTATCGCAATGTTCCCGCCTTGTGGTCCGATACCATTTTTTCCGATGTGGTGCGCACCCGTCTGCTGCGCAATCTGCACGGCGATTCTTCGGGCGTGCGCGGGGCGGCCTGGCTATGGAACGAAATGCAGGAGAAAGAAATGCGAGGGAACGAATAATGTCTTCAATACCATCATCCGTGCACTGGTTTCGCCTCTTCCTGCCTTTTGCCGGCGGCTATTTCCTTTCTTACCTCTACCGCACGGCCAACGCCGTCGTGGGACCCGTGCTGAGTAACGAACTGTCGCTCAACGCCGCCGACCTCGGCTTGTTGACCAGCACCTATTTCATCGCCTTCGGCGCCGCCCAACTGCCGCTCGGTATTCTGCTCGACCGTTTCGGTGCGCGGCGCGTCGAGGCGGGCATGCTGCTGCTCGCCGTGGCGGGCGCGGTGGTTTTTGCCTGTAGTGACAGCATCGGCATGCTGGCCATCGGACGCGGTTTGATCGGCCTGGGCGTCTCGGCCTGCCTGATGGCGGCGCTCAAGTTTTTTTCGCAATGGTTCCCGAAGGAACGGCAGGTTTCGCTGACCGGCTGGATCATGACCTCGGGCACGCTCGGCGCGCTGGTGGCCTCGGGGCCGCTGGACGCCTCCCTGCACATCGCCACCTGGCGCGAGGTGTTTTTCGGGCTGGCCGTGCTCACCGGTGGCGTTACCCTGTGGCTGTGGCGCAGCGTGCCGGAGAAACCATCGATCGCGCAGCCGCAATCGTTCGCGCAACTGGCGGGCGGTATCCGGCAGATCCTCGCCCGCCGCCATTTCTGGCATTTTGCGTCGATCGCCTTTGCCCAGGTCGGCGGCTTCATGGCCGTGCAAAGCCTGTGGTCGAGCGCCTGGCTGATTCACGTCAACGGGTATTCGCGCACAGAGGCCGCCGGCTATCTGACCGTGATGAATGCGGCCATGGCCATTGCGTATTTCCTGATCGGGCTCTTGTCGACCAAACTCGTCCAGCGTGGCGTCCAGACCGTTCATCTGCTCGGCGGCGGCCTGACCCTGGCCTTGCTGTCGCTGCTGGCGATCATCACCCAGGCGAGCGATAAGCACTTTCTGCTGTGGGCGGCCTATGGGTTTTTTTCCAGCACCGGCACACTGAACTATGCGGCGACCTCCGCCTGCTTTCCCGTGGAACTATCGGGGCGCGTCAATACCTTGCTGAACCTGCTTTCCTTTGTGGGCGCTTTCGTCTTGCAATGGGGCATGGGTATCCTGATCGATGTGCTCCGGGAAGCCGGCCATTCTGTCGCAAACGCCCATACCGGCGCGTTCATCCTGGTGGTCGGCGTACAGGCCGCGTCGCTGTGCTGGTTTTATTTTTGCTGCTGGCAGGAGGGCAGGGCGCGGCCGAGGTAACGCAAAACCGGGGCGAGCAGCTTGATTTCAGGCGCCGATCGGCAGACGGCCTGGGCCGATGACCACGGATAGTCGAGCGCCAGCAGCCACTTCAGGATTTCCGGCATCCAGTGCGCGGGGATCGTCTGCATGGTTTCGATGGTGATGGTCAGACGTTCCACGCGCCGCGGTGGCTCTTGCCGGAAAATCCACTCGTAGCGGCCGCAACCGACGCGCACGTTGCCACTCTCTTTCTCCGACATGCCTACCAGCCAGTCGCAGACGAAAGCCGCCGACGGCGAGTTCGCGGATTCGGCCACCGGCTTGTCGAGGCAAAAGGTGTAGATGTTCTCGTAGGTCTGGTTGAAACGCCGCGCCAGCACATCGGCGATTACTGCCGAGCCTTGGGAAACCGCCGGAAAGCGGATGTCCCGCGTTTTCACCTGCATTTCCAGACACGCCGATTCGCAGAAAACCGAGCCAATCAGATGCGCCCGATTCTCATCCTTGGCGCGGAGATAGTCGCGTATCAAGGTTTCCGGCGTGGCGTCGCTCCGGCCTGCTCCATTCCATGCTTCACTCATTGTCGCCTCCTTCGTCTTCGATTATCTATCCGGCAACGGGTTTGACCTTCCCCGCCGCGAGTTTCGCCCGGCGGCGGGCTTCATCCGTATCCGCCCCGATGGCGACCGCGACGCCCATGCGGCGTTTTACAAAACTTTCAGGTTTTCCGAACAGGCGGAGGTCGACGCCCGGAATGGCGAGCGCATCGGCAAGGCCGGTAAAGGCGATACCTTTGGCTTCCAGCCCGCCGTAAATCACCGCCGAGGCGGCGGGATTTCGGAGTGAAACATCGACGGGCAGGCCGAGAATGGCGCGGGCATGGAGTTCGAATTCCGAGAAACGCTGGGAAGCCAGCGTGACCAGGCCCGTATCATGCGGGCGCGGGCTGATTTCCGAGAACCAGACCTGATCGCCCTTGACGAAAAGTTCGACGCCAAAGAGGCCGCGCCCGCCGAGATTTTCCGTGACCGCCTGGGCGATTGCCTGCGCTTTTTTCAGGGCAGCCTCGCTCATCGCCTGGGGTTGCCAGGATTCGACGTAATCGCCGTTGACCTGCACATGACCGACCGGCGCGCAAAAATGCGTTTCGATTTCGCCGCTTGCTCCAATGGCGCGCACGGTCAGCAGGGTGATTTCATAATCAAAATTGATAAAGCCTTCAACGATGACCCGGCCTTTGTTGACTCGGCCGCCCTGCATCGCGTAATCCCAGGCTTTGGCGACATCCGCCGGGCCGCGCAGCAAGGATTGCCCTTTGCCGGAAGATGACATCGTGGGCTTGATCAGGCAGGGAAAGCCGATACCGGCATCGATGGCGCTTTGCAGTTCTTCGAGCGAACCGGCAAAAGCATAGGGCGAGGTGGGCAAACCCAGTTCCCCGGCAGCCAGTCGGCGGATGCCTTCACGGTTCATCGTCAGGCGCGTGGCGCGTGCCGTCGGGATGACTTCCGCCAAGCCTTCTTTTTCGATTTCCACCAGAGTATCGGTCGCAATCGCCTCGATTTCCGGCACCACGAGATGTGGACGTTCTTTTTCAATTATTGCCCGCAAGGCCGCGCCGTCGGTCATGGTAATGACATGCGCGCGGTGCGCGACCTGCATTCCGGGCGCGTTGGCATAGCGGTCAACGGCAATGGTTTCGACGCCGAGGCGTTGCAGGGCAATGATGACTTCCTTGCCCAGTTCGCCCGCCCCCAGCAACATGACGCGCGTCGCCGAGGGAGAGAGGGGCGTTCCGATACGGCTTGTTTGATTTGACATGGGAAATGTCCCTTCTTGAGTTCAAATTTGAAGTGCACCCTCTGCGCGTGGATTGTTCCAATGACTGGGTTGGTTAAAAAAGGCCTCATGAGGGGTGCGAAATCCCAAGCACTTGCGAGGCCGGTGATTGATCCGGTCAATGGCGAATTGTACTGCCGGGTCGGTACAGTTTTTCAAATTGGCGGATTTGGGCAGGTACTGCCGCAATAGCCCGTTTGTGTTTTCGTTCAGTCCGCGTTCCCAGGAATGATATGGGCGGGCAAAGTAAATGCGGCAAGACAGGTCGTGAGCGATCTGCTCGTGCGCGGCAAATCTGGTACCGTTGCTCACAAGTGAGATGCGTGTTAACTTGGCATTTCGTGCTCCTTCTTCTTGGTCGATGACGGGGTTCGATGCTAACGCATCTCACCCCATCTTTTCATCCAAAAAGGTTGCACTTCATTTCTTGGTACTTGAATCTGCCACTCGTCGAATAACGCTTTCACTCAGAAGAACGCCATAGTGTTCCACCAATTTGTCCCCATCTCTTTCTCCTTCTGTAAGGGTTTCCTCTATACTCTACGGCACATCAGTTTGAATCACACCCCCTTATTCATAATGATTTCGGCTCGGAGTATCATGTTTACATGCTGATATCGATACTGCCGAAGTAGGCGGTGTACAAATCATGAAACGATCCATTGATGCGCACAGCAAGCCCTTGACCATCAAAGTCAACTCTGCTGACAACGTGGCTATCGTTGTCAATTCCGGCGGACTGCCTGCCGGAACAGTGTTCGATGACGGTCTGATATTGCGCGAACATGTCCCGCAGGGACACAAACTGGCACTCGTTGATCTGGCGCAAGGCGCGCCGATCACGCGCTATGGTGAAGTCATCGGTTACACTGTCCGGCCGATCCCGCGCGGCGGCTGGATCGAGGAATCGCTGGTACGCCTGCCGGAAGCGCCGCCGCTCGATTCCTTGCCCCTGGCTACCCGGGTTCCGGCGCCGCTGCCGCCTCTTGAAGGCTACACCTTCGAGGGTTACCGCAACCCGGATGGGACGGTGGGTACCAAGAACATGCTGGCCATCGTCCAAACGGTCCAGTGCGTTGCTGGCGTTGTCGATTATGCGGTGAAACGCATCAAGGCCGAACTGCTACCGAAATACCCGAACGTTGATGGCGTTGTCGCCTTGAACCATATCTACGGTTGCGGCGTGGCGATCAATGCCGCGGCCGCCGTTGTGCCGATCCGTACCCTGCATAATCTGGCGCTCAATCCCAACTTCGGCAATGAAGTTTTTGTGGTCAGCCTGGGCTGCGAGAAACTACCGCCGGACCGTCTGCTCAACGAAGGCGGCATCCCGATCAAGGTCGCGGAGAACGATGTGATCTGTCTGCAGGATGATAATTTCTCCGGTTTTGAGTCGATGATCGCGGCGATTATGACGCGGGCCGAAACACACCTCGCCCGACTCAACCGGCGCAGGCGCGAAAGCTGTCCGGCGTCTGACCTGATCGTCGGCTTGCAATGTGGCGGCAGCGACGCTTTTTCCGGTGTGACGGCTAATCCGGCTGTGGGGTTCGCCGCCGACCTGCTGGTGCGCGCCGGTGCGACGGTGATGTTTTCCGAGGTAAGCGAAGTGCGTGACGCGATCCATCTGCTCACGCCGCGTGCCGTCAACGAGGATATTGGCCGGGCCTTGCTGCGCGAGATGGCGTGGTACGACGACTACCTCGCGCAAGGTGAAACCAATCGCGCCGCCAACACGACTCCCGGCAACAAGAAAGGCGGCTTGGCCAACATCGTCGAAAAATCCCTGGGCTCGATTGCCAAGTCAGGGACAAGCGCCATCGTCGGCGTGCTCGCGCCGGGAGAGAAGGTGACGCAAAAAGGGCTGATCTTTGCCGCCACGCCGGCCAGCGATTTTGTCTGCGGCACGCAACAACTGGCTTCAGGCATGACCCTGCAGGTGTTTACCACCGGGCGCGGTACACCCTATGGCCTCGAAGCCGCGCCGGTGATCAAGGTGGCGACGCGCCGCGACCTGGCCGCGCGCTGGCACGATCTGATGGAGGTCGACGCGGGCACGATCGCCACTGGCGAAGCGGGCATTGAAGAGGTCGGCTGGGAGATATTCCATCTGATACTGGAGGTCGCCAGCGGCCACAAAAAAACCTGGGCTGACCGTTGGGGTTTGTTCAATTCACTGGCCGTATTCAACCCGGCTCCGGTAACCTGAACACCCGGTATTTCAGCGAGTTTGATCGCCGGATTGATTGTGATCCCTATATTCGATAAAAAACCGGACCCTCCATTCGGAGGCGTCCGGTTTGATGGCAACCGTCAACTTACGGGTTGGCCTTGACGACTTCATTGATCTTGTTGAGCCACTGGGCGCCGACTTCGCCTCCGTGTTTTTCGAGATAAATCTTGATGACCTTGTCGCCGAGGACATCCTTGAAGGACTTCATGTCCATTTCACTGGCCGGGATGATTTCGGTGCCATAGCCGGCCATTTCCTTGAGCATTTTGTCGATGTTCTCGCGGATGAACTTCTTCTGGGCTCGCGCGCCTTCCAGAGCGCCATCCAGCAGAATCTTCTGGAGATCGGCGGGTAAGGCGTTGAATTTTTTCTGGTTCATGGCGAGGACGAGCGGCGAATAAGCGTGATTCGACACGCTGATGTACTTCTGGACTTCATAGAGCTTGGCCGAGTAAGTGACATTCAGCGGATGATCCTGGCCTTCGACAGTTTTCGTTTCGAGGGCGGTGTAAAGCTCGGACAAGGGCATCGGAACCGGGTTGGTGCCGAGAATTTTCCAGGCTTCGATGTGCATCGGCATACCGGGCAGGCGCAGCTTCAGGCCGGCCACATCCTTGACGTTGCGGATGGGGTTGCGGAAGTTGCTCAGGCAGCGGAAGCCGTTTTCCCAGAACGCCAGGCCCTTCATGTCGTGAGCGTCAAGATCGTCGAGCATGCTGCGGCCAAGTTCACCTTCCAGCAGGGTATCGACCTGCCTGGTATTGGTGATGAGAAAGGGGATGTCCATGATGTTCATCCGCTGGGCCAGGGTCGCGAAAAAGCCGGAGCCGCCCATATACATGTCGAGAGTGCCGCCGCGCATCTGGGTCAGCATGTCCGGACCGCTGCCAAGCTGGCTGGCCGGGAAAAGCTGGATGTCGATCCGTCCCCCCGATTTTTCGGCGACCCACTTTTTCATGTGATCGGCGCCCACGTACTGAGAATCGGTCTGAGGCGTTTCAAAACCGAAACGAAGGCGAATCGTTTCGGCAGCGCCAGCGGCGCCAACCGACATCACGCACACGGAAGCGGCCAACAAAAGCATCTTTTTCATACCCATCTCCTTTTCACGAAATTGGCGACAGGCACATGCCGGCCGCACTGACAGACTACTACCTTAACGCCCCATGATGAATCGCATGGGAGTGATGACCAGACTCGGCCAGGCAATCAGGATCATCAGCACTACGATATGAGTGCACAGATAGGGAAACACGCCCCTGGCCGCTTCGTCGAACTTGATTTTCGCCACGCCGGTGATGACGTTCAGTACATTGCCGACGGGTGGAGTGATGAGGCCGATACAGAGGTTGAGAACGAATAGAATGCCAAAATAGGCTTCATTGATTCCCGCCGCCCTGACGAGAGGCATCATGACCGGCACCAGGATGAGAATGGCTGGCGATAAATCCATCACCATACCGACAAAAAGCATGAACAGCATGATTAGCGCCAGCAGGAGGCGAGGGCTGTCAATAAGCGGGCCGAACAGTTCCGCCACCGCGTTCGGGAGATTGGCCAAGGCCATGAGATAACCGCTGACGTTGGCGGCGGCGACCAGGAACATCACCACGCCGACCGTCCTTACTGTATTGACGAGAACGGTGTACAAGGTTTTTAGCGTAAGCTCCCGATAGACGAACAAGCCGATGACCGCCGCGTACACCGCGGCCACGGCGCCTGCCTCGGTGGCAGTGAAAAGGCCGAAACGGAAACCGCCGATGATGATGACCGGGAGCACCAGTGCCCACACGCTGCTGAGGGCGCTGTGGACGATTTCATCGAACGAGGCCTTCGGCTGCAATTTGAGATCCAGTTTCCGGCTGTGGAAAAACCATACGGTCATCAGGGCAAAACCCATGATGAGTCCGGGGACGATGCCGCCCATGAACAACCGGGCGATGGAAACATTGGCGGTGACCCCGAAAAGAATGAACGGCATGGACGGAGGAATGATGGGCGCGATGATGCCACCAGCAGCGACCAGTCCGGCCGAAGCGCGAAGCGGATACCCCGACCGCGACATCAGGGGAATGATGACGGCGCCAATGGCGGCGGTGTCGGCCACGGCGGAACCCGACAGACTGGCCATGATGACCGTGGCAATGATGGCAACATAACCGAGGCCGCCCTGAAGGTGACCGCACAGCTTGAGCGGCAGATCGACGACCCTTTGCGACATGCCGCCCGCGTTCATTACTTCCCCCGCCAGGATGAAGAAAGGTATGGCCATCAGCGCAAAGTTGTTCGCTCCGCCCACCAGTCTCTGCGCGACGATCTGCGAATCGTACATGTCCATCTGGAGCATCATGACGAGAGAACATGCCAGAAGGGAGAAAGCGACGGGGATCCCCATGGCGATGAACAACACCAGGGTGACCAGGAACAGGCTAAGCGTCATCGACATGGATTCAGCCTTCCCCGGCAACCGGATGACGGAACGAGCTCACTCTTGCCGCCAGTCTTACCACCAGAATCGCTCCGACGAGCACCCCTCCAACGAACCCGGAACCATACATCCAGGACTCGGGCACCCCGCTCACCGACAGATAGTTGTGAACATTGAGAACAGTCTGTTTCCATCCGCCCTGGATGATCAGCCAGCAGCAGTAGATCATGATGATGTCACAGATGACCTCGATCCAGAATCGGGGAAGCCGGGGGAACTTTCTCACGAACAAATCGACCCGGACATGGGAATCGCTACCGGCCGCAAGGATGGTGCCAGCGAAGACCAGCCAGACCAGCAGGAAACGCCCCAGTTCCTCGGTGACGGTGATTCCCGAGTTAAAACAGTAGCGAAGCACTACGTTCAAGAAAACCATCAGGGTCAAGACAAACAAAATCGTCGCGGACAATGCCTCCAGAGCGCGCGTGCAAATTTTTATCAAAGCTCCCATGATTATTTTTCTCGTTTAAATTATTTTGCGATGGTATCGATTCGGATTGCCTTGTCAAGTCTACTGTCATTTGTCACAAGCCTGTCACGTCCGTGCTCCGCGGAAAGCGTTGCTCACCATTTCAATGGCATTCATCGTAAAACTAACTCCGGTTGAAACCCCGCCCGCAAGAAAGGTGGGAGCCCTACCCCGGCCTGAAGGCCTGTCGCTAATTTCTTGCTGCAATTGCCCTGAGTGCTTGACATAGCGCTTATTGAGTACAACAATAAGTACTCGCTACATAAGGAGTTCAATGGATGGAAACGGTAAATTACAGCGAGGCCAGGAAGAATTTTGCAGCCGTCATGAACAAAACCCATGATGACAAAACGCCCATTCTGATTACGCGCGGCAGCGGCAAGCCCTGCGTGCTGATGTCATTCGACGAGTACGAAGCGCTTGAGGAAACCGCTTACCTGCTGCGCTCGCCCGCCAATGCCCGCCATCTGCTCGAATCCATTGCCGACCTCGACGCCGGGCGGGGCAAAGAAAGGGAACTTCTGGAATGAAGCTCGTCTTTTCCGACCCGGCCTGGGAAGATTATCTTTATTGGCAACAGTCCGATAAAAATATTCTGAAAAGAATCAACGAGTTGATAAAAGACATCAAACGCTCTCCGTTTGCCGGCATCGGAAAGCCGGAAGCGCTCAAATACAATCTTGCCGGCTTCTGGTCACGGCGCATCAATTCAGAACACCGGCTTATTTACCGGTTTGATGATGACAGTTTTGAAATCGCATCGTGTCGCTATCACTATTGAGCATTTTTGAGTCAAATAGAGTCAAATTCATCGTCATTCCCGCGAAGGCGGGAATCCAGAAAGCGTACTTTCGGCGCAACGCGTCGCCATTCTTTGATTGGCAGCCATTCTGGCTGGAGAAAACGTACTGGATTCCCGCCTTCGCGGGAATGACGTGGAAAAAATAGCGACTGTCACCACATCAACGTAAATTGCTTCAGGCAATGCTTTCAGAATCAAAATTCCAGTGGATCGACTTCCAGATGCCAGCGCAGTTTCGACGGCGCCTTGATTGATTCGAGCGCGCCATTCCACTCGCTCAGGAAGGCCTGCAAGGCCCGGCGCGACAGGGATTCGGCGAGAAGCTGCGCCCGTTCCAGATTGGCGCGACGGGCGAGGCGCATCGGTACCGGGTCGTAAAGCATCACATCGGCATGTTCGGCGACCCGCGGCCAGGCGCGTGCTGTAGCCAGGAAAGCGATGGCGTCGGCCATTTGCGGCGCTTCGGCGCGCAGCATGGCCTGGTAGGCATACGGCGGGAAACCGGCCTGCCGACGTTCCTCCAGCAGCGCGGCGGCGAACGCCGGATAGTCGTGGCGCACCAGCGCGGCGTAGAGCGGGTGTTCCGGGAACTGCGTCTGGATCAACACTTCGCCGGGGAGATCGGCGCGACCGGCGCGACCGGCGACCTGCATCAACTGGGCAAACAGGCGCTCCGGCGCGCGCCAGTCGGCGGCGAACAGGGCCGCATCCGCGCCGAGCACGCCCACCAGGGTCAATCTGGGGAAATCATGCCCCTTGGCCAGCATCTGCGTGCCGACCAGAATGTCCGCCTCGCCCGCGTGGATGCGTTCGAGCAGGGCTTCCCACTGTTTGCGGCTCCTGGCCGAATCGCGATCGACGCGCAGGATGCGCGCCCGCGGAAAGCGTTCCGCCAGCACGGCTTCGAGACGCTGGGTACCGCGTCCGAAAGGCTGGATGTCCTGATTGCCGCACGTCGGACAAAGGCGCGGCACGCGGCTCTCAAAGCCGCAGTGGTGGCAGCGCAGCCGCCCGTCGGCCAGATGCAGCACCAGATTGGCCGCGCAGCGCTGGCAGCGCGAGACCCAGCCGCACTGGGCGCAGGCGAGCACGGGCGCGTAACCGCGCCGGTTGAGGAAGATGAGACTCTGTTCGCCGCGTTCGAGGCGTCCGGCAATGGCGCGCAGCAACACGCCGGAAAAACCGTCCTGCAATTTCTCCGAGCGGGTGTCGATGCGCTGCACGGCCGGCATGCGGGCGCCGATGACAGCGCGCTCCGTCAGACTCAGCAGGGAATAGCGTGCCGGCGTGCTGGAATCGCAGGCATTGGCCCAGCTTTCCAGCGACGGCGTGGCCGAGCCGAGCACGATCGGGATGCCTTGCTGATGCGCGCGAAAGACCGCCACATCGCGTGCCGAGTAACGCATGCCGTCCTGTTGCTTGAACGAGGCGTCGTGCTCCTCGTCGACGACGATCAGGCCAAGCTCCGGCATCGGGGTGAACACGGCCAGGCGCGTCCCGAGCACGATGCGCGCCCGGCCTTCATGCGCCGCCTTCCAGTTGCGCGTGCGTGCGGCTTCGGCCAGCTCGCTGTGCAGGCCGACCAGTCCGGCCTCGGGAAAACGCGCCGTGACGCGCGCTTCGAGCTGCGGCGTGAGATTGATTTCGGGCACCAGCAGCAGGGCCGAGTGGCCCGCCGCCAGCGCGCGTTCAATCAGGCGCAGATAAATTTCCGTTTTGCCGCTGCCGGTAACGCCATGCAGCAGATAGGCGTGGAATCCCGGTCCGGCGGCGGCGATGATCTCCAGCGCCTGACGCTGTTCATCGTTCAATTCCGGCGCTTCCTGCGCTACCCGCGGCTTCGACAGACGACGCGCCACGCGCGCCTTGGGCGGGTCGACGCGGCGCAAGCCGGCAGGCAAGGTCGACAGCATCACCTCGCCCAGAGGCACTTGGTAATAGGATGCGCAGAATTCCGTCAGGCGAAACCAGTCCGCCGGAAGCGCCGGCGTGTCGCGCAGGACGGCTTCGATGGGTTTGAGCTGTTCAACGGGAAGCTCGGAGGTATCGGCCAGCGCGACGATGACGCCGATGCAGGAACGCTTGCCGAAACCGACCCGTACCCTGCGCCCGATATCCTCCGGCGTCAGCGTATCCTCCGGCGGCGTCCGGTAGTCGAACAGGCGACACAGGGGCACGGCCAGCGCGACGCGCACGATGGGAGTGATGGGGACATTATTGTTGGCTACGGACATCCGGAACCTTTCATTTTTCCGGCGACAAACCAAAATTCACTATTTTTTATCATGGCCCACTTGGCTCATATTTCTCGTCCAATTTCTGTAAAGTCACCATAACTTGTTAGTTTTTCGAGCTATTCCGGGTTGTACACATTATCTGTGGATAAGTCTGTGGACGATTCATGGCGAAGCAACTCAAACCCGCTCACCTCAAGGACTTGTCACACTTTGCCGCAAAAAGAAGCAGGCAAAAAAATCAATAAAATCAAACAGATAAAGTAAGTGCATGATTTTTATCAGCTTCCCGCGACAAGCTGCAAAGGCAACAAAAAATTTGTGCATAAGTCAAGCCCAACGATTGACCGCGAAGCTTTTTTCTGTTTATTTCCCGCGCAAATGCCGGCTGTAGTCATGCACCGTATCGACGAGGACGGTCACATGTTCGGCCGGTGTCAAGCGGGAAATGCCGTGCCCGAGATTGAAGACATGCCCGGTATCGGACGGCCCGTAACTGTCGAGCACCGCCTTGGTCTCGCGCACGATAGCCTCCGGGGACGCCAGCAGCACGCTCGGGTCGAGGTTGCCCTGCAAGGCCACGCGATCCCCGACTCTTCGCCGCGCCGCGCCGATATCCATCGTCCAGTCGAGTCCGAGCGCATCGCAGCCGCAGGCGGCGATGTCTTCCAGCCACAGACCGCCGCCTTTGGTGAATACGATCGAAGGAATGCGCTGCCCGTCCTTTTCCCGAATCAGGCCAGCCATTATCCGCTGTATGTAGGCCAGCGAAAACTCACGGTAAGCCGCGTCCGACAGGCAGCCGCCCCAGGAGTCGAAGAGCATCACCGCCTGCGCGCCGGATTCGATCTGCGCATTCAGATAGCGGGTGACGGCCTCGGCATTGACCGACAGAATCCGATGGACGAGATCCGGCCGCTCATAAATCATCGTCTTGATATGCCGGAATTCGCTGCCCGATTCGCCCTCGACCATATAGCACGCCAGCGTGAACGGGCTGCCGGCGAAACCGATCAGCGGCACGGCATCAGCCAACGCCCGCCGAATCTCGGCGACGGCATCCATGACATAGCGCAGCGGGCCATCGGGGTCCGGAACCTCCAGGTCGCGGATGGCCCATTCCTCGCGCAACGGCCGCTCGAAACGCGGCCCCTCGCCTTCGGAGAAATACAGGCCCAGCCCCATCGCATCCGGCACCGTCAGTATGTCCGAAAACAGAATCGCCGCGTCGAGGCGATAACGCGCCAGGGGTTGCAACGTCACCTCGCAGGCCAGCGCGGGGCTTTTGCAAAGCTGCAGAAAACTGCCCGCCCGCCTGCGCGTTTCGCAATATTCAGGCAGATAGCGCCCCGCCTGACGCATCAGCCAGACGGGCGTGTAATCGGTCGGCTGACGCAGCAGGGCGCGCAGGAAAGTATCGTTGCTTGGTTGATTCACCGGAATGCTCCAGAGGTCAGGTATCAGGGGTCAGGTGTCAGTTGCGGACTGAAAACCTTGATTTAACCACATACCTGCGCGAAGGCTGGAATCTATCATCACTCTATCGCCATTCGTCACCACGTCATTCCCGCGAAGGCGCTCCTTCGCGGGAATGACGGGCTTTTTTGCGCCAGCGAAAATATTTACGACGAATAGCTTGGGGTGAGCTTGCGAACCCCAACATTGGGATGACTCATTGGCTGGTACGTTGGAGTTCGCTACGCTCACTCCAACCTATGCGGGCTTATCGCTTTTTCGCCGCACTGAATTTTCGGAACTGCGCCACCGCCGCTTCACCTTTTTCGTTCAAAAACGGCCTGAGTTCCTTAAAAGGTATTTTGAAGCTGTCTCCACATGACCCGTTACTGGTTGTTGGCACCACGAAATCAATCCCGCCGTCGAAAAGTTCGAGTCGGTATTTATACTTTTCAGGACTTAAATCACCGTAGCATCGCAAAAACTCTTCTAGAAGACTAAAATGATCATACGTTGGGTCATCTGTTCCAATTCGATCGTAGATGAACTCCGCCAAACCTGTCGGCAAAGTAACATTGCTCCGTGGTTCCGTAGTGTTTTCGTCTTGAAACCATGAAAGCAGATTTTCCCGCTCGCCTGATTCAAGATTCCATATATAGGTATCATCCCAAACCTCAATTGACCGGCCTTTCACACAGTCTGCATTATTTTCTAGCCGTAGCATGAGCCAAGGCCCAATCACTGAAACCTCGGCTCTCTGTTCTCGTTGCCCCCCCTTCCCCCAAAACTCTCGCCAACACCCAAGTAGTTTGGAAGCCAATTCTGATACAGGGGTAATCTCACGCAGTTGTCGGTTAATAGCCTGGATGGCAGGAGTATCCCCCACGACTTCTATTGTCTCCATGCGACGGTCTTCAAACCCTTCAATGATTACGGAGACTTCCCGGTACTTGACGCCATTGATCACTTGCTCTGGACCAAACAGTGTTTTCGGCGAAGGTTCGATCGCCTTGAGGTAAGCATCGCTTGCGCATCCGTCAGTATCGTCAATTGGCTCTCCGTCGAATTCTTTTACTTTAGTCAGCATTATCGGCAGAGTCCGCGATTTGTCCGGATTCGTCCAGGTGCCTTTGATCGCATCGGACGGCTGCTCGCCTAAAAGCAGATGCCATTCGCCGTCACTTTCTTTCCATTCCGTTCCGATTCCACCCGATTTGATGTCGGTCGACACCAGATCGATTGGCTGCAAATAGCGTTGATAGTAGTAGCTCCCCTTATCTTTTCTGTACTCTCCGGCGTTGAAACATGCCGTGATGGCTTGTTTTCCGATGGTTCCGGTCCAGACGCCGGCCAAGGGGGTTACCTCCTCCTGATACGCCAGGGCAAGCATTGGAATAAAGAGAAGAAGCAAAAAGCCACAAGAAATTTTTTTCATTGATTCACCAGTTTTGTGTCAGGAAACGCTTTCCCCAATCTCACCGTTCCGTCTCGTCCAACCTTCGCCCCAGATTCAGCCCCAGTTGTTTGAGCTTGCGGTACAGGTGCGTGCGTTCCAGCCCGGTTTTCTCGGCCACGCGCGTCATGTTGCCGCGCTCGTTCTTCAGGTGATACTCGAAATACTGGCGCTCGAAGGCTTCGCGCGCCTGGCGCAGGTCTTGGTTGAACAGGGGCAGCGGCGAGACGATATAGGGTTCGGAATCCGCATCGCGTTGCAGGATGTTTTCGACGTCCTCCACGGTAATTTCGTCTTCCAGCGCAGCGATGGCCAGGTTCTTGACCGCCGCAAGCAATTCCATCCATTCGCCATACCAGTGGTGCAGGCGCAAGGCATTCAGGGCCGCCGAGGAAAACCGCCGCGGCGGCATGCCGTGACGTTCGACCAGATGCGACAGCACCAGCACGGCAATCTCCGGGACATCGTCAGCGTGCCCGGACAATTGCGGCAGGGCAATCCAGACATCGCCCAGGCGGGCGATCAGCAAGGGGTCCCAGCCGGCTTCGACCAGCGCGCTCAGCGGCCGCGATACGGCGGCCACCATGCGCAGGTTGTATTTCTCCAGCCGCTCCAGGGCGAAGGCCAGGTTTTTCTGTTGCAAGCGGCCGAACAGCATCAGATCGGCGACAAACAACATGCCGCCGGCGGCGTTGTCCAGCATTTCCTGGGTCAGCGGCACACTCAACTCCGACAGGTCGAGCCAGGCCGTTCTCTGCGCTTGCATGGTGCGCGCGCAGATCTCGGCGATGCTGCCGGTGGCGCTTTTGAGCAGCAGAATCCGGCTGCTGGCCGTGGCCTGTTCCAGCCGCTTTTTCAAATCCTTGAGTAGTGGCGAGCGCGCAAAGGCATCGAGCGTCAGCGGCGGCTTGGCGGGCACCTCATGCTTCAGCGCTTTCTTGACGGTTTGCAGCAGCTTCTGCAGGGCAATCGGCTTTTCGAGAAAATCCACCGCGCCGACCCGTGTCGCTTCGACCGCCGAGTCGATTGTCCCGTGTCCTGACATCATCACCACCGGCATGGTCAGCAGATTGGCCGCCGACCATTCCTTGAGCAGCGAAATACCATCCGTATCCGGCATCCAGATGTCCAGGAGCACCAGGTCCGGACGCTTCTCGTTGCGCGCCTTGCGCGCCGCTGTGGCGTTTTCGGCCAGCGTAACGCTATGTCCTTCGTCGGACAGGATTTCCGAGAGCAACTCGCGAATGCCCATTTCGTCGTCGACGACCAGTATTTGCGCCATATCAATTCTCTTCCGATGTTTCCATGATACAGGTTTATGTTATCCGTTCCGGCGCGAGCGGCAGCCGCAGGCTGACTTCGGCGCCGGCCGGAGAACGGTTGTTGATGCGGATCCGCCCATGATGCTCGTCAACGATTTTCTTGACGATCGCCAGTCCCAGGCCGGTACCGCCGGCCTTGGTCGTGACATAGGGTTCGAAGACCCGGCCCATCAATTCTTCCGGGAAGCCCGGCCCGGCATCGATCACCGTGAATTCGGCCATGTCGCCTGAACACCGCGTACCCAGGCGAATGGAGGGGTTTGCCGTGGATACTTGCGCGTCCTCGGCGTTGCGCAGCAGATTGTGGATGATCTGCCGCAACTGTGTGGCGTCGCCCAGGATCGGCGGCAGCGCGGCATCGAGGTCGAGCGAGATGGCCACCTGCGAGGTTTCGTACAGGCCCATGACCTCGCGGATCAAGGCGTTGAGGTCAAGCTCGACCAGTTCTGGCGGCGGCAGGCGGGCATAGTCGGAAAATTCGTTGACCATGCGTTTCATGGCCTGCACCTGGTTGATGATCGTCTGCGTCGAGCGGCTGAGCATCTCGCTGTCGACCTTGCCCAGCTTGTCGGCCAACTTGAGTTGCATGCGCTCGGCGGAGAGCTGGATGGGCGTCAGGGGATTTTTGATCTCGTGCGCCAGGCGTCGCGCCACCTCGCCCCAGGCGGCGCTGCGCTGGGCGGCCACCAGACGTGTCACATCGTCGAACACCACGACGAAACCACCGCTGGCGCCTTCCGGAAGCTGCGTACCGCGCAGGGATAGAATTTGCGGCAGGCCCCCCGGTCTTGAAAGCTCGATCTGCGTCTGCCATTCCTTGCGCCCGTGCTCGGTGAACGCCTTGCGGGTCGCCTGCCCCAGCGCCTGTTGCCGCTCCCAGGCATCGACAACCTCACCGACGAGCCCGTTGAACGTATCGCCGAGAATGGCCTGCGCGCCCTCGTTGACGGTGCGCAACAAAAACTGCCGGTCGAATACCAGCACTCCGGCGGACAGGTTGGCCAGGATCGATTCGAGATAGGCGCGCGCTGATTCGACTTCGGCGCGGTGCCGCTCGGTATCGCGCCGCGCTTCGTCGAGCTGCCGCGTCATCTTGCGGAAAGACCGGGTCAGGAGGCCCAGTTCGTCGTGACTGTCGACGGCCTGGCGCGGCGTGAAGTCGCCCGCGGCGACGGCCTGCGTGCCCTCGGCCAAGATGGACAACGGCGCCGACAGGCGGCGCGCCAGCACGAAAGCCATGGCAATGGCGGCAAACAAGGCCAGCAATACCGTCAGCGTCAAGGTCATGGCATAGATGCGCGTCAGCCCTTGCCGTCCGAGCGAGAGTTCCTGATAGTCGCGATAGACGTCCTGCACCTGCCCGGCATCGAGCGTCAGGTTACTCGGCGCCGCCTGGCTCAGTTGCAGGATGCGCGTCTCCATGCCCAGGCCCGAGAGAATGACCGGCGCCAGCACGCGCAGCACCAGTTTCTGTTCGCCGGCGCTTTCGATTTCGCGATATCCCCGCCCGCTACGCGTCTGGCGCAGCATCTCGGAAGTCGGCGCCGGCGGCACGAAAACGGACAGATCGCTGGTCGCCGTGGCCAGCAGTTGTCCCGAGGTGGAAAATAAGGCGAGGTATTGCACGCCGCTCTGTTCGCGCAGACGCGAGAGCGCAAGGCGCCACTGCGACTCCGGCAGAGCGCCGAGTTCCAGCGCAACGCTGCGTCCTTTTTCGGAAAGATCGTCGAGCAGGGATTCGAGCGCACTGCGGCCCAGACTAAGACCGGATTCGAGCGCCTTTTCCACGCGCACGTCGAACCAGGTTTCGATGCTCTTGGTGACGAACTGCACGGAAACAGCATAGATCAGCACGCCCGGAAGCACTGCCATGATTCCGAAAAAAAGCATCAGGCGGAGTTTGAGGCGCGAACCGAATATTTTGGCCCGATATTCCTGCCACAGGAGTTTTACCTGCCAGACGATGAGCACGAAGAGCGCCAGCGCGACGATCGCGTTGAGGCCGAGCAGCCAGGGGTAGTGCTTGGCGAAGAGCGCGGTATTGGCGCTCGCCGAGGCAAGCAGAAAGAGCAGAATGCCGCCAAGCGACGAGGCGATGATGATCAGCGTCTTCACTTGGTTTCTTCGTCCCTGGAAGTAGCGGCGGGCGCCGGCAATGCTATCTCGTGAGAGGAGAAATTCCATAACAGCCAGCCTGACGATTGGTTCCAGTCCCGGTTTGACAAGGCGCTGACCTGAAAGGTTTTGGCCATCAGCGATGGATCGAGCCGCAGGCGGGTTCTGGCCACGTAGTCGGCATCGCTGACGATCTCGCCTTTCTCGATGACCTGCCAATGGCGCAAGTGGGAGAGCACCTGCAAGGCTTCATCCAATGAGTAGAAGCTCTGGTGCAGTACGCCGGAAGACAGGCGGTATTGGCGGGCCAGTGCGTGATAGGACAACTGAAAGGTCTTGCTGCGTTGCACGACCGTCTGGTCGAACCAGTACCAGAGCGGCCGCGTCAGCTCGAAATCCGCCACGAAATAAAGGACAACGCCCTTGTTCACGGCTTGCTCAAGCCGCCGATTCAGGTTTGTCGTAAAGTCCGCGGCCAGGCTGTAAGTCCCATCGCCACCGGCGACGAGTTGTGCGCTGTCGGCGACGATATCGGAAGCGTGCGCCGCACAGACGGCCAGCGACAGCACGAGGCCGAGGAAGAAGGCTTCAAGCTTTCCGCAGCAGCGCATAGTAAAACCCATCGTTTTTATCGTTCGGCAGCCATTGTTCCTGGCCGATGCGCCGCGCATCCGGGCAGCGTACAAGGAAGGCATCGATCTGCGCCACGTTCTCCTCAACGAATACCGAACAGGTCGCGTACAGCAGTTTGCCGCCGGATTTCAGCAGCGGCCAGAGCGCGTCGAGAATCGCCGACTGCGCATGCGCCAGCTTGCGAATATCGCTCTCGCGCCGCAGCGTTTTAATATCCGGATGGCGGCTCGCCACGCCGGACGCGGAGCAGGGCGCATCGGCGAGGATGGCGTCGAAAAGGCGACCATCCCACCACTCTCCCACCGCCAGACAATCGGCCGCGCGCACTTCGGCTGTCAAGCCCAGGCGCTTCAAATTGCTCCCGATGCGCAAGGCGCGCGCGGCATCGATGTCCAGAGCCAGCATATCCAGCACATCCGCCCCGGCGCGTTCGAGAAGATGCGCCGTCTTCCCGCCTGGCGCCGCGCAGGCATCCAGAACGCGGTCACCAGGCGCCGGATCGAGCAGCTCGGCCGCGCGCTGGGCGCCGGCATCCTGCACGGAAACCCAGCCTTCGGCAAAACCGGGCAGGCGATCCACCGGCACGGGCTTCTCCAGTCTCAATCCCACGCTGCCGACCGCTTTTGCTTCGATCCCCGTCGCTTGCAATTTTCCGAGGTAGTCATCGACACGAATTTTGCGCGTATTGACCCGCAGAGTCATCGGCGGAGGATTGTTGTCCGCCGCGACGATCCCTTGCCAATCCTCCGGGTAGGCGCGACGCAGGCGCGAGAGCCACCAGGCGGGATGCTGGAAATACGCGATTTCATCCCGCTGCAATTCATCAAGCAGCCGCTCGCGCTGGCGCAGGAAGTTGCGCAGGACGCCATTGACCATACCCTTCAAACTCCCGCCCGACAGTTCGCCAGAGGCTTTCACGGCTTGATCGACGACCATCGGTTCGGCTTCCGGGCGCGTTTCCAGACGGTACAGCGCGGCAAGGAGCAGCGCCTGCGTTTCGGCATGGGTCAGAGGCCGCGTCATCAACCGGCCAAGGATGAATTCACCTCGCCCGTATCGGCGCAAGACGCCGTAAGCGATATCCTGCGCCGCCGCTCGGGCAACGGCTGGTTCGTCGGCCAGCAGGCAAAGTGCTTCGTTCAGGCTCTTTCCGTCATGGACCCTGGCGAGAACCCGTGCCGCCAGCAGTAGACTGTAACCTAGGGAATCCGCAGCCAAAGCGCCGTGGGAAGCATTTCCGCCTGTTTGCACTTTTCCCCCACGCCTTTCCTGTTTGTGGATGCGGACGGCGTGCTTGCCGGGAAGAGTTTGCGACTGTGGCGCGGACGAGGTGGATGAAGGCAAAGTCGGTACAAAAATAATCGTTTATTATCAGAGTCTAGCACGGGGACAGGTGTCCGGTATCAGGTGTCAGGTATCAGATGACAGCAAGAAAACCGCGCAACGCGTCAGGCGCAGAGGGTTTTGCGTAACTCATACTGACTATTCCTTGGCACCTGATACCTGTATCCTGTCACTTTTCGGGAGCGAACCTTGATCGGCAAAACGGTATTGATCACCGGAGCAGCCAAACGCATGGGGCGGGCGATCGCCCGGGAACTGCACGGGGCAGGCGCCAATGTGGTGGTGCACTACCGGAGCGAGGTCGACGGCGCGACATCTCTGGTCGGTGAAATGAACGCCATGCGCGCTGGCTCGGCGCTTTGCCTGCGCGCGGAACTGCTCGATTGCGGAGCCCTGTCGTCATTGGTCGAACAGAGCGTCACGCATTTTGGACGCCTCGACGCGCTGGTCAACAACGCGTCGAGCTTTTATGCCACTCCGCTGGGCGCCATCGATGAAGCCGCCTGGAACGATCTGGTCGGCAGCAATTTCAAGGCGCCGCTGTTCCTGACGCAGGCGGCCGCGCCTCACCTCCGGCGGGTTCACGGCGCAGTGGTTAACATCACGGATATCCACGCCGAACGGCCGCTGGCCGGTTATCCGATCTATTGCGCCGCCAAGGCCGGACTGCTTGGATTGACCCGCGCCCTGGCCATCGAGCTGGCCCCGGAGGTGCGCGTCAATGCTGTCGCGCCCGGACCCATTCTGTGGCCGGACGAGTCGAACGAACTGAACGGCAAGGCGTTCGACGAAGCGGAGCGCGCGCGTATCATCGACCATACCCTGCTTAAACAGGCCGGCAGTCCGCAAGATATTGCGCGCGCCGTGCGTTTCCTGTTCAATGACGCACCTTATGTCACCGGCCAGGTCATCAATATCGATGGCGGCCGGACGGCCCACCTGTAAATACGGCAGGCTTCCCGGATTCCTCTTAATTTTTCATTTGCACACTCACTCAAGATGTCAGTGGATACAAAAAACCTGCACCGCCTGAAGCGCCGCCTGGAAGGCGGCGTCGGCAAGGCGATCGCCGACTACAACATGATCGAAGCCGGCGACACTGTGCTGGTCTGCATTTCAGGCGGCAAGGATTCATACGCCCTGCTGTCGATCCTGATGGCCTTGCAGCGCCGAGCACCCGTGGAATTCCGGCTGATCGCCATGAACCTCGACCAGAAACAGCCCGGTTTCCCCGCCGACGTATTGCCGCGCTACCTGTCCGGGCTGGGCGTCGAGTTCCGCATCGTCGAGCAGGATACGTATTCCATCGTCAAGGAAAAAATTCCCGAGGGGAAAACGACCTGTTCGCTCTGCTCCCGTCTGCGGCGCGGCGTGATCTATCGCACGGCCAAGGAGCTCGGCGCGAACAAGATCGCGCTGGGACATCATCGCGACGACATCGTGCATACCCTGTTTCTCAACCTGCTTTTCGGCGGCAAGCTCAAGGCGATGCCGCCCAAGCTGGTCACCGACGACGGCGCGCACATCGTCATCCGGCCGCTGGCCTATTGCGGCGAAGCCGACATTGCCCGCTTCGCGCGCGGCATGGAATTCCCGATCATTCCGTGCAATCTGTGCGGATCGCAGAACAACCTGCAACGTCAGAAGATCCGCGAAATGATGGCTGACTGGGATCGGCGTTATCCGGGACGCACCGAATCCGTGTTTACCGCCTTGCAGAACATCGTTCCTTCACATTTGGCTGACGGAACATTGTATAATTTCAAAGGCTTGCACGCCGGGGAAATCAGCGAAGACATGGACGGTGGAGATATTGTGTTCGATTCTTCTTCCCAGTTTGAAGAACCGGCGTCCATCCTGAAATTCATTTCGGCATAAGAAAGTATTGGCTATGTTATCTTCAATGGTCGGGGGCACGGATCTCAACCGGGGGATGATCGGGCTGACACACAGGGAAACCATGAGAACTGAATCCAGGAGATTCCCATTCCTGCTGTGGAAAATCCAATCTTCGACACGAAAATGACGATGGATGCCTCCACCTGTCCATTTGTGGCAGTTTTAGCCGTCGGCATTTCCAATTGCCCGCGACTGCACGAAAAACTTGAGGGCTCGGAAGCCTCGCGGGTCGTTGATCGCTGTCTCAAGCGGATCGAGCGCTCGGTCGATGCCATCGGCGGACGTATCGTCCAGACCGGAAGCGGTGAAGCGATAGCTATATTTGACGCAGCCGATGCCGTGGTCCATGCCGCCATCGAAATGCAGCAACGTATCGCCAATCTTCCTCCGGTTTCAGGCGTGAAAATGGCTATCCGCGTGGGGATTTCCTGTGGCCTCGCTTCTAATCCCGATCAGCCTGTCGATGACGGGCTTGTCAAGGAAACGGCTCGCTTGATGGGAATCGCCCGATCCGGACGTGTCCTGGCCCACGCTAAAATTCGCAAAGCGCTGCCGGAAGCGCTGCGGAGGATGGCGACCGATACGGATTTGACGCTGCCGAACGAATCGGGGCATAACGAACCCGTCATGGAAATAGTGCCCTTCGAGGCGTCTGCGGCCGATTCAGCGAAAAACGGTTCGCCGGATGCCGCCGGTTCCACGGAGGTTTGGTTGCGCCTGAATTACGGCCTGGATACCGTCGTGCTCAACGAACACAAACCCGTCATCGTCATGGGGCGGGACGGAGCATGCGAAGTCATCATCCGCAACCCTCGCGCGTCCCGCCGCCATGCCACGATCCAGCGTCGCGGAAGCCTTATCGTACTGATCGACAGGAGCACTAACGGAACCTTTGTCACCATTGATGGCGATCCCACACAATTTGTCAAACATGGCGAATGTCCGTTGCGCGGCAGCGGCATGATCGCGTTTTCTTCCAAGCAGGCCACTACACCCGACACGGATTGCATACGCTTCGAATGCGCCTGAAAACGCGCATGCCCGACTTTTTTGGGTGTGGGCTAAAAAAATCGCCCGGCAGAGGGCTCGGGCGATTTTTCAAAGAGAGCGCGATGAGGTAGCGGGTTTATTTGTCCTTTTTAAGGCAAATACTCAAGAATTTCTTGCGTTCATCACCCTTCAGTTCTTGTTTGCCTGCTTCGGCGTTGCATGTTTTCATTTTCTCCCGCTGCTTTATCTGCTCTGGAGAAGGGGCTTTCTTTTCCTTCACTTCTTTCTTTGACACTTTCTTCTCCGACTTCACGGCGGTCTTCGATGTTGCAGCGTTCTCCTGCTGAGCCGGAGAGATCTCTTTTTTCTCCGACTCCGCTGCGCCCCAAGCCAAACCCGTCGAGAGGGCGAATACAGCCAAAGCAGTCATAAGTTTCATTTTTTTCCCTTAAAAGTAATGAATCGCGCCACGACTATTGCGCAATTCAGATGCTGCCGTCAAGAACTGTCTGCTGTTGTTTGTTGATGAACTCGCTCATGCTATCGACTCCCCGCATCTGCAAAATACAACTGCGAACGGCTGCCTCAAGCAAGACCGCGAGGTTGCGGCCCGGAGCGACGTGGAAGCAGATCCTGCGCACCGGAATTCCAAGGATTTCCTGCGACTGAGCATCGAGAGGCAAACGCGCCGTGTCGTCGCTGGAGATGTTCTTCTGCAGGTGGACGATCAGTCTCAGTTTTATCTTGCGACGCACGGCTGTCTCTCCGAAAATCGTGCGGATATTGAGTAAGCCCAGCCCGCGTACTTCGAGATAATCCTTGAGCATTTCCGGGCAGTGTCCTTCGATGGTCGTCGGCGCCGTCCGCGCCAGTTCGACGACATCGTCCGCAACCAGCCCGTGCCCGCGCGATATCAGTTCCAGCGCAAGCTCACTCTTGCCAATTCCGGAATCCCCGGTAATCAGCACGCCCGTCCCGAAAACGTCCATAAACACGCCATGCGCCGATACCGTGTCGGCCAGGCGCTTCGCCAGGTAAAGGTGCAACAGGTCGATGACCGCGGAACAGACTTTGGGACTCCTGAACAACGGTGTGCCCGTCGCTTCGCAAATTTCCGACAGGCCGGGCATTGGTTCGAGATCGTCGGCCAGAATAAGCGCCGGCGGCGCATAAGCCATCAGATCCTCGATCTGACGACGCCAGCAACTTTCGCCAACACGCGTCGCCCAGTTCTGCTCGGCCTTGCCGATCACCTGAACGCGGTGGTTATAAATCAGATTGAGGTGGCCAACGACGTCCGGACCGTAGGTCTCCATGTCCTTGATTTCCACATGGCGTTCGACGCCAACGGAAGCCACCCAGGTCAGTTTGAGTTTTTCGAGATTGTCCTGGTAGAGTTGAGTAATACTCAGCTTGCGCGTGGCAATCATGCTCGCGGCCCTCTGGAAATCATACAGTGAATGCCTGGCGGACAACTTCCGCATCCTGCGCTGCCAGCAGCGCTTCCCGGCAGGACTGTTCGGAGAAACGCTCGGCCAGTTCGGAAAGAATCTGCAAATGCTGCTCGGTCGCCTGCTCGGGTACAAGCAGGACAAAAAGCAAGGATACCGGCTCCCCGTCCGGGGAATCGAAGGGAATCGGCGTCGCCAGCCGGATGAATGCGCCCCAGGCTTTCTTCAAGCCTTTGATGCGCCCGTGCGGAATGGCAATCCCGCGCCCGAGTCCGGTCGAACCCAGTTTTTCCCGTGAAAACAAGCTGTCGAAGACGATGCTGCTCGCCACTCCTTGATTGTTCTCGAAAATCAGTCCGGCGTGCTCAAAGACGCGTTTCTTGCTGCTTGCCTCAAGATCAAGAACGACGTTCTCGGGGGGCAATAATTGGAAAATCTGGCTCATGAGATATGTTTGACAAATCCGGGAAAAAACGAAAGGGAAATCGCTTGAGTAATCTAAAAGCGAATTTGGACGACGATGGCCAAATTCGCTTTTCACTCAAAACGCCTATTCTTCGACGTCGTGGTCAGGCTTCTGACCACGATGATGCTCCTGCAATTTCTGCTTGTGTTTCTGAACCTGACGGTCGAGCTTGTCGGCCAGGTTGTCGATCGCCGTGTACAGGTTTTCGTCGAGCGCCTCCACGTGGATATCCTTGCCCGGCAGGCGCACCGTAGCTTCCGCCTTCTGCTTCAGCTTTTCCACGGACAGTATCGTGCTCACATCGATGACATGATCGAAATGGCGCGCCATCCGCTCGAGTTTGCCTGTCACGTATTCATGTATTGCTGGCGTTATTTCGAGATGGTGTCCACTGATTTGCAGGTTCATGGTGTAGCTCCTTTTAAAAGAATGGCCGCGTGGGCGACCGTCGATATCCCCTTCGCACACTTGTATGCGAAAGGCCGGGGGTAAGGATGATGACCGATATTTTCATGGTCGGCAAAGGACGAAATGGTGAGCCTAGAAAGTCTTGCGCAGTTTGACCGGCTGGATGCCGAGCGCTTCACGGTATTTGGCGATCGTCCGGCGTGCGACGACGATTCCCTGCTGGCCCAGCAATTCCGCGATCTGGCTGTCAGAAAGAGGTTTCTTCGCATCTTCCGCTCCAACCAGTTGCTTGATCAATGCCCGGATGGCCGTGGCCGAGCAGGCGCCGCCAACTTCCGTAGCCACATGGCTGCCGAAAAAATATTTCAGTTCAAAGATACCGCGTGGCGTAGCCATATACTTTTGTGTCGTCACACGGGATACCGTCGACTCATGCAGTTCCAGGGCCTCGGCAATCTCCCGCAATACCATCGGACGCATAGCCACCTCGCCGTGCTCGAAAAACTGGCGCTGACGGTCAACGATAGCTTGCGCCACGCGCAGGATGGTATCGAAACGCTGCTGCACATTCTTGATCAGCCAGCGTGCCTCCTGCAATTGGCCGGCCAGGCTGGAGCCCCGTTGCCGTGAAAGAATCCGGGCATACAAGCTATTGATGCGCAGACGCGGATAAGCGTCGGAATTGACGTTGACGGTCCACTGCCCGCGCACCTTGCGCACCACGACATCCGGCGTAATGTAGCGCGCATCCAGCGCCGTATATTTGGCGCCCGGCCGAGGGTTCAGACTGCGGATCAGAAATTGCGCTTCGCGTAGTTGCTCATCATCGCATTCCACGCGTTTCTTCAGTTTAATGAAGTCCCGGCTGGCCAGAAGATCAAGGTGCTCGCAGACGATACGCAACGCAAGAATCTGAGTGTCGTCCTCGGGCAGAGTTTCCAATTGCAAAGTCAGACACTCCTGGGCATTACGCGCTCCGACCCCGGTCGGGTCGAAATTTTGCAGGTGACGCAAGGCGATCTGTAGTTCGTCGGGATCGATCTCGAGCTCGTCAGGCAAGGACCCCGCCAGATCCTCCAGCGATTGAGTCAGGTAGCCATCATCGTCCAGAGCCTCGATCAGACACTGCACCAGCGTGCGATCACGCGCTGGCAGGCTCATCGTCCCAAGTTGCCACAACAGGTGCTCGCGCAGCGAGGTCGTCGCCACCTGGACGTCCTGGAAATCGTTGTCATCGTCATCGAACGATCCAGATGAATTTGCGTAAGTCGCTTCGGGTTCTCCCTCTCCCAACCAGCTTTCCTCATCACTGGAAGATGACGCCACCGGCTCTGCTTCCTCGGGCGTCTTCTCGCCATCGCCGGCGGACGCCATCGGCAACTCGGGAGTCGTCGGCGCATAGGCATCGTCTTCCCGTTCGAGCAGCGGATTTTCCAGCAGATAGTTTTCCAGCTCCTGTTCGAGTTCGAGCGTAGACAACTGAAGCAATTTGATCGATTGCTGCAGTTGTGGGGTAAGCGCTAATTGCTGGGAAAGCTTGAGTTGAAGGGATGGCTTCATTTACCGGAATAAACGACCGCCGTGAAAAAATGGATCACAACGTCTTGTTTTTCTGCAAAACGCCTGAAAGAAACGCAGAACCTGCGTTGCATCACAGGCGGAAATTCTCACCAAGATAAACTTTGCGTACATTTTCATTATAGATGATTTCATCAGGCCGGCCAGCAGCGAGCACGCCGCCTTCGTTGAGAATATAGGCGTGATCGCAGATGCCCAGCGTTTCACGGACGTTATGGTCGGTAATCAACACGCCGATGTCGCGTTCCTTGAGAAAACGGATGATCTTCTGGATGTCCAGCACGGCGATTGGATCGACCCCGGCGAACGGCTCGTCGAGCAGGATGAAGCGCGGGTCGGTGGACAAGGCCCGCGCGATCTCCACCCGCCGCCGCTCTCCACCGGACAGCGAGGCCGCCGAACTATTGCGGATATGCGCGATATGCAGTTCCTCCAGTAGTTGTTCGGCCCGCTGCTCGACTTCCCCGGCGGGCAGATGACGCAGTTCGAGTACAGCCTTGATATTCTCGATAACGGTCAGCTTGCGGAACACCGAGGCTTCCTGCGGCAGATAGGAGACGCCGAGCTTGGCGCGCTGGTGAATAGGCAGGTGGGTGATCTTCCTGTCGTCGAGGTAAACATCGCCCCCGTCACAGGCAATCAGGCCGACCACCATGTAGAAACATGTGGTCTTGCCGGCCCCGTTCGGCCCCAGCAGCCCGACCACTTCGCCGCTACGCACCTCAAGAGAAGCGTCCTGAACCACGGTGCGTTTCTTGTAGCGCTTTCTGAGGTTACGCGTGGTCAGTGTGCTGCCTCGACTGGAGTTTTTTTCGGGCGCCGTCTTGCCGGCCACATCTGGCGCTGACAACACGACCACCTCGTCACTTCGTATTACCGCTTCACTGCCATGGACTACCACTTCATCGCTTTGTACTATCGCCTCGTCGCTACCTGGCTCAAGGGACGTGTCCTGAACCACGATACGTTTTTCTGCGCGTTCTTTGGAGGTACGCGTGGTCTGTGTGCTATCCCGACCGGATTTTTTTTCGGACATTGTCTTGTCTGCCACGTTTGGCTCTGACAACCCGACTCCTTCGTCACTTCGTACCTCTGCTTCGACACCACATAAATCGAGAGAGGTTTCCTGAACCGCGGTGCGTTTCTTGCGGCTTTTTTTGGGGGTGCGCGTGGTCTGCGAACTGTCTTGACCAGATTCTTTTTCAGACATCGTCTTGCCGGCCGCGTTCGGCTCTGACAACCCCACCGCTTCGTCGCTACCCGCCTCGGGAGAAACGTTCTGAGCCACGGTACGCTTTCGGGCGCGCTTTTTGGGGCTGTTCGTGGTCTGCGTACTGCCTTGACCGGATTCTTCTTCGGACATCGTTCAGTCGTCTTCGTGGTCGCCGCGCAAAACGCGACGAATTGTTTCACCGGAAAAGCCCCGACGCAGCAAAAAATTCATCTGTCGGGCTCGCCCGGAAGCCTCGGACGAAACGCCAACGCTTCCATACTTGCGCAGCCACACCTCCCTGGCTCGCGCCAGTTCATTCTCTGCTCCAGCCAGGGCGCTGTCCACCAGTTCGTCACCGACTCCCACGGCACGCAGTTCCTGCGCGATCCGTGCATTACCATAACGCGCGCTACGCGCGTGCATGCGCATTTCCGCATAGCGCGCATCGGAGAGCAGTTGGCGCGAAACGAGATCTTCCAGCACGGCGTCGATTTCCTCCGCGGATTCGGCATGTTCCGCGAGCTTGCGCGCCAGTTCGCCGCGCGCATACTCACGACGGGCCAGCAGCCGCAACGCCCGCTCGCGCAAGGTCGGTTCCGTCATCGGCGGGTCATTCCGCCGTATTCTGCGGCACAGGCGAAGGCACGTTCACTGCCGCGCGAACTTTGGCCTCGATTTCTTCGGCGATTTGCGGATTGGTTTTGAGGAATTCGCGCGCGTTGTCCTTGCCCTGGCCGATCTTCTCGCCATTGTAGGCGTACCAGGATCCGGATTTTTCCACCAGCTTGTTCGCCACGCCCAGCTCGATGATTTCACCCTCGCGCGAAGTACCTTCGCCGTAAAGGATGTCGAAGATCGCCTCGCGGAACGGCGGCGCCACCTTGTTTTTGACGACCTTCACCTTGGTTTCGTTGCCTACCACCTCGTCGCCCTTCTTGATGCCGCCGATGCGGCGGATGTCGAGGCGCACGGAGGCGTAAAACTTGAGCGCGTTGCCGCCGGTCGTCGTCTCCGGACTGCCGAACATCACCCCGATCTTCATGCGTATCTGGTTGATGAAAATGACCAGGGTGTTGGTCCGGTTGATATTGGCCGTGAGCTTGCGCAAGGCCTGGCTCATCAGACGGGCGTGCAGACCCGGCAGCGAATCGCCCATTTCACCTTCGATTTCGGCACGGGGCACCAGCGCCGCCACCGAGTCGATGACCACCAGATCCACGCTGCCCGAACGCACCAGCATATCGGCGATTTCCAGCGCCTGTTCGCCGGTGTCGGGTTGTGAAATGAGCAGATCGTCGAGCTTCACTCCCAGTTTCTGCGCGTAGCTTGGATCAAGCGCGTGCTCGGCGTCGATGAAGGCCGCCGTGCCGCCGAGCTTCTGGATTTGGGCGACGACCTGCAAGGTCAGCGTCGTCTTGCCGGACGATTCCGGCCCGTAAATTTCGACAACCCGACCGCGCGGCAGACCGCCGACGCCGAGCGCGATGTCCAGGCCGAGAGAACCGGTGGAAACAACCTGTATATCCTTCTCAACGCTCCCCTCGCCCATCTTCATGATCGACCCTTTGCCGAACTGCTTCTCGATCTGGGCCAATGCGGCGGCTAATGCTTTTGCCTTGTTGTCATCCATTGCGCTTCCTTTTTGAAATTCTGGAGATTATCTCATGTTCGACGAGCGTCTATCAGCATGAATCAGCGTCGATAACTGTGATTATATCCAGTAACATGGTTTAGCGATACTGAAGATTCAGGCAGACAGGGCAATCGCATGAACAGGCGTTTGCTTTCCCTCTCCCCTTGTGGGAGAGGGTGCCCCGGCAGGGGCAGGTGAGGGGGAGGTGCGGACGTATTCCAGCCCTGTTTCGCGCGGAACCGCCGCCCCCTCTCCTGCCCTTCGGGCATCCTCCCCCACGAGGGGGGAGGAAGATGGATCGCCATACTTTGCGGGAAGTGTCGTCCTTCATTTCAATGGCATTCATGCAATTGCCCTGTTCAGGCAGACAAGTCTTTGCGCGGCGCGTCCTGCACTGATCGAATTCCAATTCCAGATCATCCGTGGCATTGTCGACCTTCGCCTTGCTGCTCGTACTGTTGGTCGGGAGATTCTTATGCCTCATGTTTCCAGATACCGCGCCGCTTGTTCCGCTATCGGACGGGCTGTCGTTTTTGCCACGCTGATGTTTGCTTCAGCCGGTCTTCACGCGGCATCCGGCAAAGCGACGGACGAAGCGTTCGCGGCCCTGCTCTCGATGCCGGGAGCCGAGCCGGAAGAAGGGCGCTGGATATTTCCGGTGCCGGAGGATTTCAAGCCGGAGTCCGCGCAAGAGTCCGAATCCGAGCCGGAGTCCGAATCGGAGTCTGAATCCGGGCAAGTTTCCGAGGCAGCGTCCGAAGCCGAACTGATCGCCTATCTCGCCAAAAAGAAAAAGGCCGGCGCGGACTTCAACGCCTACCGGCACTACGGAACCTTGCTGCATCACGCCATTCGCGCGGGCTTTACCGCGACGGCTGTCTGGCTGCTGGAGAACGGGGCGGACCCGAACAAGAGTAGATATGAAAATGCTCTTGCGCTGAGCCTTCGCTACCAACGGGATGATCTTGCGCGCTTGCTTCAGGAACGTTACGGGTTGAAGACGACGCCAGTGAAAAAAGTGGTGTATCCCCACGATATCGATCCAACAACACTTCCGGCGAAAAACCTCTCGGCGTCCGATATTGAGATGGCCCGTAAAATCTTTCAAAGTACAGCATGGGGGATGAGGGACTACGCCAAATCAGACTCAACCCGGAAGCGCGTGAAGCAATGGACGACTTTTGTTTCCAGACTGCCGTCAGGCGCTTACGTCAAACTGATGGACGATGATTCGGCGCTTGCCAGTCTGGTCACGATGCACGCGGATTCGGCGGCGGAACTTGACAAAGCGCTGGCGGATTTGCCGCCCAAACTCGTCAAGCGACGGGCTGGCGCAGCGTGCCGCTGTACGCATAGAGGATGGCAACAACCCGAAGAGAGAATATTCGCTGTCGACTGATTCCTGGCGCGTCCTGTGGCGTCATCTGGGCCGCCCGCTGGTTTACCCCGATGGATTCTCCCTGGCCGGAAGAATTCAGCCCGAACTCTGGCCTGAGCTTTTCGCCAGCGGTTATGCCGACCGCAACGCCGAAAGCGCGCTCGGCTGTCTGGTGACGCAGCTTGGCGCGGCTGACCTTGAGGCGCTGTGGCCTCAACTCGAAACTCACTTTCCCAACTTGCGCGAAACCGCGCCGCGTATGGTGCTCAACCATTTCCGGATGCCCGGCGGCAATTATTGCTGGTCATGGGCTAAAGACGAGACCCGGAAAAAGCTTCTGTTTCTGACTTCGCTCGGGATTACCAGTCCCGTCAAAGGAATCAACAGGCGGGATATTGCTCGTTCGCTGGGGATGCTTTCCACGCACTTCGAACAGGAAGTCAAGTCTGAAAAAGACGCCGGCTTTCTGGTGGCGATGAAGCCCTTCCTGCCTGACGCAACGAAGACCGACTCAATTTCCAGTCCAAGACTTGTCAAGGCGGAACCCAAGTGCAGCTTCACGTTGACCGACGGCTGGTATCGGGAATTGATCAGGAACGCGACAGTCTCCGAAAAAATTCCAGTCGAGACGGTGCAACTAATCGATATTCCGGGAGAAGCCGGATGCGGGCTGTTGCTTGGAGGAGTGCTGTGGCCATCAAGTCCGTCTTCTGATTTGTTCTCCGGCCCTTGGGAAGGCCCTACTTCTTCCTGTCCGGAACCTCTCTCTGGCTATGAGATTGCGCATAACCAACAGGGCAGGATTGAACGCCTTCGGGCCGAAATGGAAGATAGCGATAGCGATAGTGCTGTGGCGCTGACACCCGTGTTTGACACAATGACTGGCCGGTCTTATTACCTCCGGGACGAAGGCGGAGGCGTCGGTAGGTGTTACGGCGGTTACGTCAGACGCAAGCTGCCGGGACTGTACGCGTGGAAGGAATCTTCCAAGGGCCTCTTCCTCGGAAAAGTCACCGACTGGGAGCTTGAGAAAGTCTTGTTCGATCAGTGCCGCCTCTCGAACAACGACTACGATATTTTCTGCGACGGCATCTGGGACATAAACGAAGCGGACACAAACGAGACGGACATCGGCGAAGCAAACGCAAACGACATGTACCGCGCCAGGGATTATCAGAACTTTCTCAAAACCTTTGGCGCGGCGCGTTACGACGCTTATCAGGTGGCCATTCTCGCCCTCGACAAACCGAAATTGAGATCCATGCAGCGCATCGGAATCCCTGGAAGCTGGACGGCGGAAGCGATCACGCGGGTCGGCCAAGCCGATGATCTGTCGCTGGCCGAAAAACGTAAACGCACCGCCTGGATTTTTTATGACCACGAGCAACTGGCGCGTTCTCTCCGGGACGACGTGCTGACCGGTCTTCTGGATTGGCTGCCCCGTGAAGACTGGAAACCCGTGCTTGGAATCATAGACAGGCACAGGCTTGATGTCCGCGATCTGGCGGCAGCGGCGCGGCAAAAAGAACTCCACCGTCTGGCCTGCGACCTTGACCACGCGCAAGGGCTCATTTGCGGCGGAAGCTGGAGTGTCGATGGGTATTAGGAGGCGGCAGGAGCGCTGCTTGAGGTGATGCCGGAGGGCGCCCCTATGTCCTTGGGGTCCATTCGCCAGCCCTCACGCCAGCAAGCCGCTCGCTGGCGCTTCCAGCCGCTCAAACAATCCCGCCAGGACATAAGCCACCGACTGCGCCCGGACCGCCTGCCGGTCTCCGGAAAAATGGCGGGTTTCGGTCGTCGTTCCGATCTCGCGGCCCGCCCAGGCAAAGCAGACCGTCCCCACCGGTTTTTCATCCGAACCGCCGTCAGGGCCGGCGATTCCGGTGATGGACACCGCCCAGTCGGCGCGGCTGTGGCGCAAAGCGCCTTCGGCCATGGCGACGGCGACGGGTTGACTGACCGCGCCGTGCGCTTCCAAGGTCGCCTCCGGCACGCCAAGCATCTCCTGCTTGGCGGCGTTGGAATAGGTCACGAAACCGCGCTCGAACCAGGCGGAGCTTCCGGCAATCGCCGTCAGGCACTGGCTCACCCAACCGCCGGTACACGATTCGGCGGTGACGAGCTTCAAATGGTCGGCGAGCAATGCCGCGCCAACGCGCGCAGTTAAGGTTTCCAGCGAAGATTGATCGAAGAGAGTCATATAGCTAATCCTCTTTATTTGGGGCAAACTTTTCAACCTGTACACGCTCGGAAATCGCGCCTACCTTTACCATTCCGTCATTCCCGCGAAGGCGGGAATGACGGTGCTGTGGAATGGCTATAGGTCAAAACCAAATCAGGAGATAACGCAAGGCCATCAGCGCCAGCACGGTGTAAATCGCCGCGACCAGATCGTCGGCCATGACGCCGAAACCGTTCTTTACCCGCTCGTCGAAAAAACGCGCCGGTTGGGGCTTGACGATATCGAAGAAGCGGAAGGCCAGAAACGCCGCCATCTGCCACAACCATCCCGGCGGACAGACAAACAGGACCAACCAGAACGGCACGATTTCGTCCCAGACGATGCTGCCGTGGTCGACCGCCCCGAGATCATTGCCGGTACGCCGCGCGGCGAAGATTCCAGCGACATAGCAGATCGCCAGAAAGATCAGCAGTTCGATATCCGTCATCCCGCCGCGCAACAAGGAATACGTCGCCCACGCGAAGAGCGTGCCGGCGGTTCCCGGCGCGACCGGCGATAAACCGCTGCCGAAGCCGCAGGCCACCAGGTGCGCGGGATGCGAGAAAAGAAAGCGCAGCGGCGGCGCTTTGCTGGCTTTGGTGAGTTTGGTGATTCTGATCTTATCCAAAGTGATCGAATCCTTTCCGGCCGACAGTGACCGGCTCGCCCCGCTCGTCGATCAGACGGACTTCTCCCCGTCCCGAGGCTTTGACGATTCTGCCAATGCGCCACAGTGGAAGATCGAGTTCGGACGCCAGACTGGACAGTTCCTCGCGCGTCTCCGGCGCTGCCGAAAACGCCAGTTCGTAATCGTCTCCTCCAGTCAGTTGGCACGCCCGCGCCAAATCGACATCGGCTTTCTCCGGCAAATCCGGCAGTTGCGCGATGAAAATCTCGGCATCCCGCCTCGAGCATTCGGCGATATGCCCGATATCCGCCAGCAGGCCATCCGAGATGTCGATCGCCGAATGAGCCAGCCCTCGCCCTTGCAAAGCTAGGCCCAGCTCGACGCGCGGGACCGGTTTCTGCAACAAGCCGACACACAGCGAACTCAAATCGTCCGGCAGCGCCGTTCGGCCTTGCAGACGCGCCAGCCCAAGCGCCGCCAGTCCGGGGCGCCCCGACACCCAGAGATCGTCGCCGGAACGCGCGCTATCGCGGCGCAACGCCCCGCCGATGGGCACTTCGCCCAGCGCGGTGACGCACAGATTGAGCGGCCCGCGCGTCGTGTCGCCGCCGACCAGATCGACGCCATAACGCTCCGCGCAGGCGAAAAAACCCTCCGAGAACGCCGCGAGCCAGGACGCATCGGCCCCAGGCAAGCTGCCAGCCAGCAGCGCCCATCGTGGCCGCGCGCCCATCGCGGCCAGATCGGAGATATTGACCGCCAGCGTTTTCCAGCCCAGTTGGGCCGGATCGGTCTCGGCGAAAAAATGCGTTCCGGCCACCAGCATGTCCGTGGTGACCGCCAGTTCCATCCCCGGCGAAGGCTTAAGCAACGCGCAGTCATCACCTGGCCCGAGAACGGCCTGCGGCGTCGGGCGGGTGAAGTAGCGGGCAATCAGGTCAAATTCGGAAGGCATGAAACGGCGCTTTCATTGTGCCCCGGCGCGGCGCCCGAGTCATGACCGATAGCTGGTGAGATGGGCCTGTCCGGGCGCGTTGCGAATCTCGGTCCAGTATTGAACTCTGGCGTTTTCATCTATTTCGACGACGCCTCCATACAGCTTGTCCTGGCCGTTCTTTTTGGGGCCGGATATCCAATAGTTCTCTCCGCTTTCAACATCGAAGCAGTTGTACTTGTAGCCTGATTTGGTCTTCTGAAATCGCCTTCCATCGTAGTAAAAAGACCGGGACGATCGCGAGAACTCCACCCAGCCGATCCGGGCCGGACCATCGGGTCCGTTGGCTTTGCACTCGATATACATGATGCGTTTCATCGTAAAACTAACTCCGGTTGAAACCCCGCCCTTTAAGGCGGTGGGAGCCATACCCCGCCTGAAGGCCTGTCGCTAATTTCTTGCTACAAAAAACAAGACGCCCGTACAGGCGTCTTGTGTAACTTGTGCCGGTTGATTATTGATTCCGAGTTCTTCCTACATCGATTCGCCGCGCAGCGCGCGCAGGTGCCAGTCGAAGGCTTCGCCGAGCAGGTGCGGGGTTTGCTGGCCGTTGGCGGTTTTGCCGGCGCGGGTGATGTAGTCGGTCAGCGCGGGGCGGAACTTGGGATCGGCGCAATTCTCGATGATCAGTTTGGCGCGCTGACGCGGGGCAAGACCGCGCAGGTCGGCCAGACCGTGTTCGGTGACCAGCACCTGCACGTCGTGCTCGGTGTGGTCGACATGCGAGACCATCGGCACAATGCAGGAGAGCGCCCCGCCCTTGGCCAGAGAAGGCGTCATGAAGATCGAAAGATAGGCGCTGCGCGCGAAATCGCCCGAGCCGCCGATGCCGTTCATCATCTTCGAGCCGAGCACGTGGGTGGAATTGATGTTGCCGTAGATGTCGGCTTCAAGGATGCCGTTCATGGCGATGACGCCGAGACGGCGGGCGATTTCCGGATGGTTGCTGATTTCCTGCGGACGCAGGATGATGTGCTTGCGGTATTCGTCGATGTTGGCAACGAGATCGTCGAACGCTTTTCTTGAGAGCGAAACCGCCGTGGACGAGGCGTGGACGAGTTTCCCCGAGCGCAGCATATCCAGCATGCCGTCCTGCAAGACTTCGGTGTAGGCGGTGAGATTATTGAACGGACCGTCGATGAGGCCCGCCATCACCGCGTTGGCGATGTTGCCCACGCCCGATTGCAGCGGCAGCAGGTCGGCCGGAATGCGGCCCTTTTTCACTTCATGCTGGAGGAATTCCAGAATGTGACCCGCGATCTTGCGCGAATCTTCGTCCGGAGCCTTGAACGGGTTGTCGCGGTCAAGACAGTTGGTTTCGACCACGGCCACGACCTTGTTCGGATCGACGCGCAAATAGGGTTCGCCGATACGGTCATCGGACTTGACGAGCGGAATCGGCTTGCGGTGCGGCGGCAGGGCGACGGTGTAGATGTCGTGCATGCCCTCGAATTGGGCGGGCATGCTGGCGTTGACTTCAAGAATCACCTTGTCGGCCAGTTCCAGCCAGGTCGGATTGTTGCCGACCGAGGACGAGGGCACCAGCCGCCCGTCTTCGAGGATGGCGGTGACTTCGATCAGGGCGACGTTGAGCTTGCCGTAATGGCCCCAGGCCACGTTCTGCGCCGATTGCGAGAGGTGCACGTCAGTGTACCAAGCGTCCCCGGCATTGATGCGATTGCGGCAATCCGGGTCGGATTGAAACGGCATGCGCAGGGAGACGCCGTTGACCTTGGAGAGCTCTCCGTCGAGTTCCGGCGCGGTGGACGCGCCGGTCAGGATGCCGACGCGGAAGGTCTCGCCGCGCTCGGAGGCGGCGGTAATGAGGCGGGCGAGCGCCTGCGGCACTTCCTTGGGATGGCCCGAGCCGGTAAAGCCGCTGACGCCTACATTGTCGCCGGGTTTGATGAAGGCAGCGGCTTCGTCCGCCGATACGACTTTGCCGCGCAGGGCGGCGTTCAGGATACGTGATTCGCTCATTTTGGTTCTCTCGTCGCGAAAGGGTAAAAAAACCGCGCCACCGTGGAAAAACAATGACGCGCCAAGTGCAATGCCTACAACTGAAACCGCCAAAAAACACTGTAGGATTATAGACCTCGCTTATCCGGGCGGCAAATTGGCAAGAGGATATGGAACAGAACATGCCCCCACAGAAGCGCCCGGAGTTCATCAAAATGCCAATGAATTCCGCCAAGGACAATTACGGCTTTCCACAAGCCTGCCTCTGCGCCGATCTGTTAAAGGGCGCCTGTTTTCTCGATGGTTTTTATCATCTCCACCCGAGGCGCATGGTTGCCGCCCTGGAATTGTCCCTGGAGCCATGTATCCACGATCATTTTGGCCAGTTCCGGGCCGATGACCCGCGCGCCCAGGGCCAACATATTGGCGTCGTTGTGTTCCCGGCTCATCAGGGCGGAATAGGGTTCGGAACACAGGGCGCAACGGATGCCCTGAACCTTGTTCGCCACAAGGGAAATGCCGATTCCGGTTCCGCAAATCACGATGCCCTTTTCACATTCTCCGCCGGCCACCGCTTTTGCCGCAGCCAGTCCGTAGATAGGGTAATCCACGGGGGCCGGTTCGCCCGGCCAGCCGTAATCCCGGCAGGCAATCCCCTTGGCCTCAAGGTGTTGCATGATAATTTTCTTCAGATCCCGGCCTGCGTGGTCACTTCCCAGCGCGATCATACTTTGCTCCCTGCTTTATCGGTTTAACGAAATCATTATGCCGAAGGGTTATAAACCTTTTCAGACAAAGGGTCAAGAAACAGGTCCGACAAGTCCGACAACCCCGGAGAGACCGGATTACGCGCGATCGGCGGAGTCGATGAACAAAGTCACCGGCCCATCATTCACCAGACGTACAAGCATCTCGGCGCCGAAAACACCGGTCGGCACGGAACGTCCAAGGTCTGTTTCAAGCTGCCGCACGAAACGCCCGAACAGCGGCTGCGCAATGTCAGGCGCCGCCGCGCGATTCCAGGAGGGTCGGTTGCCTTTGCGCACGGAGGCAAACAAGGTGAACTGGCTGACCGCCAGGATTTCGCCACCGACATCGACGATGCTACGGTTCATCACCCCGGCCTCGTCATCGAAGATACGCAGGCGCGACAATTTTCCCGACACCCACGCCAAATCTTCCCCATCATCAGCCTCTTCAAACCCGGCAAGCACCAGCAGGCCAGGACCGATGGCGCCAACGACCTTAGCGTCTGCTTCGACGCTGGCCGATGCGACACGCTGCACCACGACCCTCATGATCTCATATCCCTTAAGCTGGAGCCGAAAGCAGACGGATCACCCTGGGTTGGCGCCCAGGGACTTGAAAGATACCTGTTGCCCTCGCACGTTAAGTGAGGCATAAGTGGCTTCCATCCAGCGCTTGATCCGGTTGGCATCCCCCACGCGGGTCAGTTTGCCGGCGGCATCCAGCAAAACGATGACAACCGGTCTGTCCGCCACGCGCGCTTGCATGACAAGGCATTTCCCCGCCTCCTGAATGTATCCCGTTTTGGAAAGACCGACATCCCAGCCGGCATTTTTGACCAGGGGATTGGTATTGTGAAACTCCAGAAACTGACCGGTGACTTCCACGCTAGCTTCCGGCATTGTCGAGAATTCACGAATAATGGGATAGCGATAGGCGGCCGTGGCCATCTTCGCCAGATCGTGCGCGGTCGAAACATTATCGCTGGTCAGCCCGGTAGGATCCTCGAAATGCGTATCGCGCATGCCAAGGGACCGCGCCTTGGCGTTCATTGCCGCCAGGAAGGCATGCAATCCTCCGGGATAGTGCCGCGCAAGCGCATGCGCGGCGCGGTTTTCCGAAGACATCAGAGCCAAGAGCAAGGCCGCTTCACGCGTCATCGTCGCCCCGACCTGAAGACGCGAACGGCTTCCACGCAAGTAATCGACATCATCGTCCGTGACACTTATGTTCGCGGACAAATCAGGCAAGCTGTCCAGCACGACCATGGCGGTCATCAGCTTGGTTATCGATGCAATCGGCACGACGGCGCTGGCATTTTTCTGGAACAGCGCTCCTCCTCCAAGCTGCTCGACGACAATTGCCGCACCGGATTTCACGTCCGGCGACCGATTTCCATGCCGGCGTGCGTTCGCAACCGGAACTTCCCTGATCACGGGCGCTTTTCCCACCTCCGCCTTCGACTTGCCCCCGGCACTACGGGCCGCGGAAGAAACTCCCGGTTTTTTCTTGGCGGCGACGGGAACTTGTTCTGCACGGGAAACCGAAGTCGAGCCCACCTTGCTCTTTTGTACGGCGCAGGCGGCACTCACCGGCATCAAACCCAATCCGAGCGCTGCTCCGAATGTTACAAATAAAGTCCCCAGCGACTTCAACTTGCCCAACATATTACCCTCTCACGCCTGTCCAAACTCTGGGAAAGTCTATCAGCCATATTAAAAAAATCAAGAAAAATAATGAGATAGCCGCAAAACCTGAGAAACAACATGAAAAAACATCCTGTAATCATCCAACTAGAGAAACGAGCACATTCCTCCGACCCCGGATTTTCCGGTTTTCCAAAATAATGGTAGACTCTTCCGTTGATCAATAGGGTAATGATGTCCTGCCAAACTTGATATTGTAATAGTTCCGGACTGATTCAGAGTCTGGCGAAGGTGACACTTTCAGGTTATTTTTCTCTTTCCGGAACCGGGGTTCATATCCGCTCAGTCCCTGTGCGCCGCACAATGAACACATCGCGAATGCATCGTTTTTTCAACCGTCCTACTAAATGAGAGTTTATTTATCATGACACAATCAATCAATGCTCCCGATTACGTCAAGCACGAAGGTCTAAAGAAATGGGTCACCGAAATCGCTGAATTGACGACCCCGGAACGCGTCGTATGGTGCGACGGCTCGCAGGAAGAGTACGACCGCCTGTGCCAGGAACTGGTCGACGCCGGCACCTTCATCAAGCTTAAAAAGCGCAAGAATTCCTTCCTGGCGTTCTCCGACCCGTCCGATGTCGCGCGCGTCGAAGACCGCACCTACATCTGTTCCGAGAAGAAGGAAGACGCCGGCCCGACCAACAACTGGGAAGACCCGGCGAAGATGCGCGCGACCCTGAACGGCCTGTTCAAGGGCAGCATGAAGGGTCGCACGATGTACGTCATCCCGTTCTCGATGGGCCCCCTCGGTTCCCCGATCGCCCAGATCGGTTTCGAGATTACCGATTCCGCCTACGTGGTGGTCAACATGCGCATCATGACGCGCATGGGCAAAGCGGTTCTCGATGTGCTCGGCGCCAACGGCGCCTTCGTTCCGTGCATCCATTCGATCGGCGCTCCGAAGGAACCCGGCCAGAAGGATCCGAAATGGCCGTGCAACCCGACGACCAAGTACATCGTGCATTATCCCGAAACCCGCGAAATCTGGTCTTACGGTTCCGGTTATGGCGGCAACGCGCTGCTTGGCAAGAAGTGCCTCGCCCTGCGTATCGCCTCGAACATGGCGCGCGATGACGGCTGGATGGCCGAGCACATGCTGATCCTCGGCGTCGAATCTCCACAAGGCCAGAAGCACTACGTTTCCGCTGCTTTCCCGTCGGCCTGCGGCAAGACTAATTTCGCCATGCTGATTCCACCGAAGGAATTGAAAGGCTGGAAGATCACCACCATCGGCGACGACATCGCCTGGATCAAGCCCCGCAAGGATAAAGACGGCGTCACCCGCTTGTACGCCATCAACCCGGAAGCCGGTTTCTTCGGTGTCGCGCCGGGAACCAACGACAAGACCAACCCCAACGCGATGGCTTCCCTCGCCGAGAACACCATTTTCACCAACGTTGCGCTGACCGACGACGGCGACATATGGTGGGAAGGCATGGGCCCCGCGCCCGCTCACGCCATCGACTGGCAGGGCCGCGACTGGACGCCCGCGACCGTGGACAAGGACGGCAAGAAGGTCAAGGCCGCGCATCCGAACTCGCGTTTCACCGCCCCGGCCTCGCAATGCCCCTGCATCGACCCGGACTGGAACAATGCCGATGGCGTCCCCATCTCGGCCTTCCTGTTCGGCGGTCGCCGCGCCTCCACCGTGCCGCTGGTCAGCCAATCCAGTGACTGGGAACATGGTGTTTATTCCGCCGCCACCCTCGGTTCGGAAACGACCGCCGCCGCCTTCGGCGCCCAGGGCGTCGTCCGCCGCGACCCGTTCGCCATGCTGCCTTTCTGCGGCTACCACATGGCCGACTACTACAGCCATTGGCTGAAAATGGGCTCCGTGCCGAGCAAACCGGTTCCGATTTTTGTGGTCAACTGGTTCCGCACCGACGAAAAAGGCGAATTCGCCTGGCCGGGCTACGGCGAGAACGCTCGCGTGCTCAAATGGGTCATCGACCGTTGCGAAGGCCGCGTTTCAGGCAAGCCCTCCGTGCTGGGCATCACGCCGAAATACGAAGAAATCGACTGGAGCGGCCTGGATTTCTCGCAGGCGCAATTCAACGCCGTCACCAATCTCGACAAACAAACCTGGCTCGCCGAACTCGAAGGCGTCAAGGAATGGTTTGGCAAGATGGGTTCCAAGCTGCCCACCCGCCTCGCCGCCATCCGCGATGAACTCGAGGGCAAGTTCAAGTCCGCTTAAAGCGCCGCGCCACAAACACGAGGCCGCCTACGGGCGGCCTTTTTATTCCGGCTCGCGTTATAGCCATTCCGCCATAAATTGATTCCCCGCCGTCATTCCTGGCGCGGATCATTTTTTTCATCGCCGCCTGCACATCATCCTGCGCGCGTGGACAGCAAGGACGAAAGTGATAGCATAGTGACAGCACATCTTTGCGGAACCGTCACCATGCCAACGCTTACTGTAAGACAAGTCGACGAAGAAACTTACCAGGAACTGAAAACCCAGGCGGAAAAAAGCGGTCGCTCGATGGAGGCGGAGGTTCGGGAGATTCTCGCCTTGGCCATGCAGGGTCGAACCTGGTGGTCGCGCTGGGTGGAGGCCACAAAACCCCTGCGTGGGGACGACCTCGTCCTTCCCGGACGTTCCATGCCAAGGGAGATTGATCTGACATGATCGTCCTCGACACAAACCTTGTGTCCGAGGCGCTGCGCGGAAACCCAAACCCACAGGTCATGGATTGGCTGAACAGCCAGACAGACGGTTTCGCCATCACCTCCATCACCATTGGCGAGCTTTTGACGGGAGTGCGTTTGCTGTCCCAAGGAAAGCGCAGGGACGGTCTGGAGCAGGCCATCGAAGGCGTGTTGCTTCATTGGGCGGTCCGGTTTTCCTACGACGAAACGGCGGCTCGCCTTTACGCGATCATGCGCGAGACGGCAAGAAAGCAGGGGCGAGGCTTGAGCGTTGAGGACGGGATGATCGCTGCTATCTGCGCCGCGCATGGCGCGCGGCTCGCCACGCGCAACATCACCGATTTCGATTTCCTGCCCGTCTCCGTAGTCAACCCCTGGGCGCAAGACGCATGAACGAAAATCGCAAAGAGGCCACCCCGATAGGGCGCGATCTCCGAGCGTGCCGCCGTTATCCGGCGCGTTCGCACCGAAGGATACGATCCCCGAAACGACCAACGGGAGTTTCAGTGAAGGCTAACGCCCGCATAGCGGGCCGTTATGCCGGAACTAATACGCTCCGCTAATCCGGGTTACGCGGACTCCGTTATTTTGTGTGAAGCCGCATCCCATCCCCGTCATTCCCGCGAAGGCGGGAATCCAGAAGTGTACATTCCGGCACGAAGCGCCGTATGTTTTTGATTTGCAGCCCTTCGGGCTGGAAAAAACGAACTGGATAAAGCACCGGAAATACTCGGCATTACGAGATGGGCTCGCGAAGCAGACCGTCGAGCTGGCGGGATGCAAACGCTTTCGGTTTCCCACCTTCGCGGAAGTAACGAGGGAGACGGGGAGAATGGAGTGCTACTATGTGGCTGCCTTAACCCGAAAACGGTCGATATTATCCACGAAGTAACTCTCGCCAAGGGAATGAAAAGCGCCATGAAAACCCTGAAAAAAATGCAATCCGGTTTCACGCTCGTCGAGATCGCCATTGTACTCGTCATCATTGGGCTGCTTCTCGGCGGTGTATTGAAAGGACAGGAGTTGATCAACAGCGCCAAGGTAAAAAACATGGCTAACGAGTTCCGTTCGATCTCTGCCTTTGTGTACGCTTATCAAGATCGTTTCCGGGCTTTACCGGGAGACGACCGCTCGGCTGATACACATGTCAATGGTGGTATCCGGGCGACCACGGGCAACGTGGGCAACGCGCGCATCGACGGTCACTGGAACTCCGACACTCCTTCGGATGAAAGCTACCTGTTCTGGCAGCATGTCCGCCTCGCCGGCCTCGCCACCGGAACCCCTGACACGACATCGAATGACTATATTCCACGCAATGCCGAAGGCGGCCGAATCGGCATCACGGGGAATCCCATTCTCACCGCGCCCGCGTCGACGAGGCCTTATCCGGCCAGTTTCTATATTTGCTCGCAAGGTATCCAGGGGCGTTACGCGCGGCAGATCGATACAACGATCGACGACGGAAACACCCAGACAGGTTCGGTACGCGCGATTCCCGACGGTAGCGCCACGACGACGGATGCCATTGAAGTTCTGGCAAGCGATGACGCCATGCTTTACACCGTATGCATGGGTTTCTAATGAATCATCGGTAGCTATGTCGACACAGCCTCGGCCAGCCCTGACTTTATCGCGGGAATGCGATCTTCCCGCCCTCGGCCAGGAGAAGAGTTTGAGGTGCCTATGTGGGGTTGGATTCGGGTGTTGCGGGGCAAACTCAACCCAGGCGCTAAACATATCCTTCCCGTCACGCATCTTCTCGAACAGTTCCTGGAAGAAGCGGGCAAACCCGTCTCCAGATGGCATATTGGCTAATGTGTTGGGGTTCGCAAGCTCTCCCCAACCTGTGGACTGAAATCCCCTAAGCACAAAGGCACGGAGAAAAAACAAAACCGGATCAAGACTTTCTCCGTGCCTTTGCGGTGAATGGTTTTTCCGGGTTATTCCGCCCCACCGCCCAAGGCGGCATACAGTTGGATCTGCGCGGCAAGCTTGGAGAAACGCAGCGTCACCAGCGACTGTTGCGCGGCGAAGAGGGTACGTTGCGCATCCAGTACGCTCAGGTAACTGTCCATACCGCTGTCGTAGCGCTTTTCGGCCAGGCTATAGGTGTCCGCGACGGTAGCGGTCAGGGATTCCTGGGCCGCCAACAGTTCGTCGATCGTGCCGCGCACGGCCAGCGCGTCGGCCACCTCGCGGAACGCCGTCTGCACCGTTTTCTCGTATTGCGTCAGCGCGATCTCACGGTCCGTCTTGCTGACGCGCAAAGCCGCCCAGAGACGCGTGTCGAAAATCGGCAACGCGAACTGCGGCGCGAACAGCCAGGTGCCCGTCCCGTTGCCGAACAGGCCCGACAAATCGCTGCTTGCGGTTCCCAGCAAGCCCGTCAGGGTGATGCGCGGAAACAGCGCGGCGCGCGCGGCGCCGATTGAGGCGTAAGCTCCCTTGAGGTGATGTTCGGCAGCCACGACATCGGGACGCTGCAACAGTACCTCGGAGGAAATCCCTGCAGCCGTGTCCTTCAGCTTGCCGGCGGCGCCCAGATTTGTCGGCAGCCACTCATCGGGAACCGTAGCTCCGGTCAGCAGGACAAGCGCATTGAGATCCTGCGCGGCAAGCTGCGTATACCGTGCAAGCTCGGAACGCGCCGTATCGACGGGGATGTGCGCCCGTTTCAGATCCAGCTCGGAAACCGAGCCGACGTCAAAACGTTTTTTGATCAAGGCATAGCCCGCCTGCTGGCTTTCCAGCGTCGAACGGGCCAGGGCGAGATTTTCCCGATCGGCGGCGAGCAGGAAATAAGTCCGGGCCACCTGGCTGATCAGCGCAAGCTGCGCGCCACGCCGCCCTTCATCCGTCGCCAGATATTCCTCCAGCGCCTGTTCCGAGAGACTGCGGACACGTCCGAAAAAGTCGAGTTCCCACCCGGCGAAGCCCAGTTCGGCGCTGTACTGCGTCGACTTGCGGGATCGCCCTGGCTCGGTGAAATCTCCCGACTGGCGCTGCTTCGTCATTCCTCCATCCGCCGCGAATGACGGGAAGAGATCGCCGCGCTGGATACCATACATCCCTTGCGCACGCTCGACGTTGAGCGCGGCCAGTCGCAAGTCGCGATTATTATCCAGCGCTTGCTGGATAATTTTCTGGAGTCGGGCGTCGGTGAAAAAATCCTGCCACTTCAGATCGATGGCCGGGAGAGAATCCGTTTCATCCGGGACATAAGCGGCTCCGGTCGGCCACTCTCCGGCCACGGGAGACTCGGGGCGCTGATACTCCGGCGTCATCGAACAGGCGCTGAGAACAAGCAGGGATACAGACAAAATCGCAGGCAACGCCGAAAATGAAAGTTTATTCATGAGTTTCCCCTTCCGCCTGGTTTACGCTTTTCCCGTTATCGCCAGATCCTCTCCTGTCATGGCCTGAGCGCTTTTCTTCCGCCGGATTAACACCTTTACTGTCTCCGCCGGATATTCTCCTGTCAATACCTGAGCGCTTGTCCATCTTTCCAGACCGATTCATGGCTTTATAGATCATCACATAAAACAGCGGCGCGAAAAAGATCACCAGCACCGTCGAAGTGACCATGCCGCCGAGCACCGCCGTGCCGATGGCCGTCTGCGCGCCCGCGCCCGCGCCGGTCGCCAAGGCAAGCGGCAGCACGCCGAAACCGAAAGCCAGCGAAGTCATCACGATCGGACGCAAACGCAGCTTGGAGGCTTCGAGCGTCGCCTCGATCAGACCAGCGCCGGCCTCGACCTGCGCCTTGGCGAACTGGATGATCAGGATGGCGTTCTTGGTCGTCAGGCCCAGCGTGGTCAACATGCCGATCTGGAAATACACGTCGTTCGGCATTGAGCGCAGGTCGGAAAAAATCACCCCACCGATTACGCCCAGCGGCAGCGTCAGCAGAATGGCGATGGGGATCGGCCAGCTTTCATAGAGCGCGGCAAGGCACAGGAAAATGACGAAGAACGAGAAGGCGTACAACACCGGCGCTTGCGAACTGGCCATGCGTTCCTGATAGGACAATCCCGTCCAGTCGTAACCGATGCCTTGCGGCAGTTTGGCGGCCAGTTCCTCCATCGCCCTCATGGCGTCGCCGGTACTGTAACCCGGAGCCGGCTCGCCCTGAATATTGAGCGACGGGAAGGCATTGTAGCGTTCCAGTTTTGGCGAGCCCTGCACCCAGCGCGCGGAGGCGAAGGCCGTAAACGGCACCATCTTGCCCTGGGTATTGCGCACCTGCAGCTTTTCCAGATCGGTCGGCAACATCCGGTAAGGCGCGTCGGCCTGCAAATAGACCTTTTTCACCCGCCCGCCCTGAACGAAGTCATTGACGTAGGAACCGCCGAACGCCGCCGCGATGGTGTTGTGAATGCTGGTGATTGGCACGCCCAGCACGCCGGCCTTGTCCCAATCCACATCAACGTGATATTCCGCCGTATCTTCCAGGCCGTTGGGCCGCACCCGTTGCAGACGGTGATCCTGCGCCACCATCCCCAGGAGCTGGTTACGCGCGGCCATCAGCGCCTGGTGGCCTAAGCCGCCACGATCCTGTAACTGGAAGTCGAAACCGGTGGCCGTACCCAGTTCAACCACCGCCGGCGGCATGAGAACGTAGACCATGGCTTCCTTGATCCGCGAAGCGATGCCCATGGCGCGTTCCGTGACTCTCCTGGCCTTGAGTTCCGGCTTTTGCCTTTCCTTCCAGTCCTTGAGCTTGCCGAAAGCCATGCCCATGTTCTGACCCTGGCCGGAAAAGCTGACGCCCGCCACGCCCATCAGAGAGGCGAGCGCATCCTTTTCCTGATCGGCCAGTTCTCCAAGCACCTTATTGACGACACCTTTCGTCTGTTCGAGCGTGGAGCCCGAGGGCAGCAGAATTTGCGTCATCACAATGCCCTGGTCCTCGTCGGGCAGATAAGCGGTCGGCATACGCAGGAACAGGAAGCACAGACCCGCGACAATCAGCAGATAGACGAAAACGGAACGCCAGCGGCAGGTGAGCACGACGCCCACCACCTTGACGTACCAGGTTCTGAAGCCGAAAAAAACGCGGTCGAACCACATGAAGAACGGGCGCAGGAACCAGACCGCCGCTTCCGCCGGTTCGTGCCCCTTGGGCACCGGCTTCAATAGCGAGGCGCAGAGCACGGGGGTCAGGATCAGGGCGACGATGACCGAGAGCAGCATCGCCGCGGCAATGGTCACCGAAAACTGCCGGTAAATGACGCCGGTGGAGCCGCCGAAAAAGGCCATCGGCATGAATACCGCCGCCAGCACCACGCCGATGCCGATCAGCGCCGGGGTGATCTGCTCCATCGAGCGCGCCGTCGCTTCCCGCGGCGGCAGACCTTCCTCGGCCATGATCCGCTCGACGTTCTCGACGACGACGATGGCATCGTCGACCAGCAGCCCGATGGCCAGCACCATGGCGAACATGGTTAACATGTTGATCGAGAAACCGAACAGCGCGAGCACGGCGAAGGTGCCGAGCAAGACGACCGGCACCGCGATGGTCGGAATCAGCGTGGCGCGGATGTTACCCATGAACAGCCACATGATCAGGAAGACCAGCACGATGGCCTCAATCAGCGTTTGATAGACTTCATTGATCGCCACCTTGGTAAACAGCGTGGTGTCATAGGGATAGTCGACTTTCAGGCCGTGCGGGAAGAACTCCTGCATCTCCTTCAACTTGTTCTTGACGTTGTCCGCCGTCTCCAGCGCGTTGGCTCCCGCCGCCTGACGGATCGCCAGCCCGGCGTTCGGCTTGCCGTTGAACTGGCCTTCGATGTCGTAACGCTCGGTGCCGAGTTCGGTGCGGCCGATGTCCTTGACGCGCACCACCGAGCCGTCGGGATTGGCGCGTAGCGGGACGTTGGCGAATTGCTCGGGTGTCTGTAGCAAGTGCTGAACGACGATCGTGGCGTTCATGCGCTGTCCGGGCACGGACGGCGCTCCGCCCAACTGCCCCGCGGACGCCTCGACGTTATAGCTGCGCAGGGCTCCGACCACCTCTTCCATGGTGAGCTTGTACTTGATCAGTTTGTCGGGATCGACCCACACGCGCATGGCGTAACCCGAACCCCAGATTTCGACTTCGCCGACACCTGGGACGCGCGACAGGATTTTTTCCAGGCTCGACTGCGCGTAGTCTCGCAAGTCGTCGCCGTTCATGCTGCCGTCTTCGGAAGTCAGGCCGACGATCATCAGCCAGTTGCGCGTCGACTTGCTGACGGAAACGCCGCCCTGCTGGACCACCTCGGGCAGACTGGCCATCGCCAGTTGCAGCTTGTTCTGCACTTTCGACCAGGCGATGTCCGGGTCGGTGCCCGGCGCGAAAGTGAGTTCGAGACGCGCCTGACCGGACGAAGAACTGCTGCCCGACAGGTAGAGCATGTCCTCGAAGCCGGTCATCTTCTGTTCGATGATCTGGGTGATCGTGTTTTCCACGGTTTCCGCCGACGCCCCCGGATAGAAGGCGCTTACCGAAATGGAAGGTGGCGCGATCGGCGGATACTGGGAAATCGGCAGGCCGTGAATCGCCAGCAGCCCGACCGCCATTATCGCGATGGCGACCACCCAGGCGAAAACCGGCCTTTGCAGAAAAAATTTCGATAGCATTACGGAATCTCCTTACTTCGCCGCCGGGGCCGGTGTAAACGGCGTCGCATTGACCGTGACCGGCGTTCCCGGACGCAGCATCTGCAAGGTCTGGACGCCTTCGACAATCATCTTGTCACCCGCCTTGATGCCGTTGGCAACCAGCCACTGATCGCCGACTTCGCGTTCCAGGGTCAGCATGCGCATTTCAACCTTGTTCTCGGCATTGACGACGAACGCATAAGGATCGCCCTTGGCATTCCGCAACACACCCTGTTGTGGCACGCAGAGCGCCTGCTCGTTGGTGCCTTCCCTGATCAGCGCGCGGACGAACATTTCCGGCAGCAGGATCCCATGCGGATTCGGGAAAACCATGCGCAGCGTCACCGACCCGGTAGAGGGTTCCACCGAAACGTCGCGGAACTGCAAGGCGCCTTCCTGTCCATACGGCGACCCGTCTTCCAGAATCAGATTGACCTTGTTCAGATCCGTCCCCTTGGCTTGCAGATCGCCTGTTTCGAAACGACGCCGCAAACGCAGCAGATCGCTGGTCGATTGCGTCACGTCAACGTAGATCGGGTCAAGCTGCTGGATGGTCGCCAGCGCCATCGGCTGAAACGCCGTCACCAGCGCTCCGTCGGTCACACCGGACTTGCCGATGCGGCCGGAGATCGGCGCGGTCACCTGGGTGTAGCCCAGATTGATGCGCGCCGTCTGCACCTGCGCCTTCCAGGAGGCAATTTCCGCGTCGACCTGTTTGATGGCGGCGTCGGCGTCGTCATAATCCTGCTGGCTGACGGCCCGCTCGGCCAGCAGCGCCTTGGCGCGCTCGGCACGGGACCGGATCGAATGCCGGCTGGCCTCGGCCCGCGCCAGTCCGGCCAGCGCCGTATCCAGCACCGCCTGGAATGGCGCGGGATCGATCTGGTAAAGCACCTGTCCGGCCTTGACATCCGAGCCTTCGGTAAAGAGACGGCGCTGGATCAGGCCATTAACCTGGGGACGAATTTCCGCGATGCGCAAGGGCGCGGTGCGTCCCGTCAACTGGGTCGACAAGGTCAGCTTCTGCGGCTCGATAGTGACGACGGAGACCGGAAGGACGCTGGCTTTGGGCGGCGGCGGCGCTTCCTTCCCGCAGGCAGTCAGCAATACCGTGAAAACTAGAGCGGCAACGGGAGCAGAATACTTATCAAGCATGGATGTTTCCTTTGCAGATGATAGGTCAGGCCATCAGCGAAGCACCGGGGCGCGTGATGAACGACGACGGATGCTTCAGTTTCATTTAAAACGGGGCGGATACAGAAATCAGAAGCCCATATTATATATGAAATTTCAACATACATTCTTGAATGTATAAAAACTGTTGTAAAATCTTCCCACTCGGATGGCGCTTGCGCCACAGATATAACGGAGAAAAAGTCGCATGGCCAGAAAAAACAAGGAAGAGGCGCTCGCAACGCGCAGCGCAATTCTGGATGCGGCCGAAATCGTTTTCCAGGAACGCGGCGTCAGCAAAGCTTCGCTGGCTGAAATCGCCGCCGCTGCGGGCGTCACCCGTGGCGCCATCTATTGGCACTTCGCCAACAAGGTTGAAGTGTTCGACGCCATGGTCCAGCGGGTCATCGGTTTAATGGAAGCCAAACTGGAGGAACTGCAAAAGGAGCGACACGACGACGATCCCGTTGAACTGATGCGCGAACTTTCACTTTATTTTCTCGACCGCCTGGCCAACGATCCGCACTACTTCCGGATCATCAACATTTCCTGGCACAAATGCGAATACGTCGGCGAAATGGCGGAAATTTGCGACAAGCATCTCGAACACGGCAAGCGTTTTCTGGACATCAGCATGGGGGCATTTCAGACATCCAGAGAACGCGGACACCTGTCGCTACGGGTGGACCCACGTACAGCCGCCATCGGACTGATGGCGGTGGTGGATGGACTGATAACCAACTGGATGCTTTACAGGCCAGTATTTTCTCTGGTTGATACCGGCGCCGAAATCATTGACAACTATCTTTTGGGACTGCGTAGCTAAGTTTTCCCAAATCTAGAAAATACTCTTGATCGCCTGTATCAGACTTGTTTCATTCGGGATATAAAAATCTTCCATCGGCTTGCTGAAAGGCACGGGTATATCCGGAGCGGCAACGCGCTTCACGGGGGCTTTCAATTCGTCGAACGCCTTTTCCGCCGCGAGCGCGGCAATTTCGCCGCCAAAGCCGCCGGTGCGGGTGGCTTCATGCAGCACCACCAGGCGTCCGGTTTTCTTGACCGACGTCAATACGGTGGCTTCATCCAGGGGCGACAAGGATCTCAAATCGACGATTTCCACGCTGATCCCCTCCTGTTCCAGTTGCGAGGCGGCCCTCAAGGCAACACCGAGCATTTTGGACCAGGTGACCACCGTTACATCCGTTCCGGGCTTTTTGATGTCGGCCACGCCGATGGGCGTCGTGTAATCGCCTTCCGGTACGGGGCCGGGGATGAAGTTCAAAATCATGTCGGCGATGAAAATAACCGGGTTTTCATCACGAATGGCTGACTTCATCAAACCCTTGGCGTCAGCCGGGGTACCGGGCATGACCACTTTCAATCCAGGGGAGTGCGCCACCCAGGCTTCCAGATTATGCGAATGCTGGCATCCCGCGCCCAGACCGGCGCCGGTCTTGATGAGCACGACCAGCGGAAACCTGCTTTTCCCGCCGGACAAATAACGCAGTTTGGCGGCGTGATTGACGATTTGATCGGCGGCGATGGTGAAGAACGGGTTGAACATGATCTCCACGACCGGCCGCAGCCCCATCACCGACGCGCCCACTGCCAGACCGGCAATGGCCGCTTCCGTGACCGGAGTGTCCTTGACCCGACGCGGCCCGAAGGCTTCGAGCAGTCCATGCGTGGCCATGCGCGGATCATCGTGAATGCCGACCCCGATACCTTCTCCAGCTACAAAAACACGATCGTCACACCGCATTTCTTCGCGCAAGGCTTGATTGATCGCCTGTCCCAGTGTCAGTTGCTGCATTGATCTCTCCTGCGAATGTTTGGCAAAAGCGTCAGGCAAACACGTCTTCCAGCGCTTCCGCCGGTTCCGGCCACGGACTGGTTTGAGCGAATCGCACGGCCTGCTCAACGATCTGCCCGACTTCGCTTTCCAGGCACTGGTAGCTGTCTTCAGTGAGCGTCCCCGCCTGCAACAGGGAAGCCTTCAATTTTTCAATGGGACAGCGCTCTTTCCAGGCGGCAATTTCATCCCGAGGCTGGTAAAGCTGGTGATCGCTGGTTCCGTGACCTCCCCAGCGATAGGTCTTGCATTCGATCAATACCGGCCCGGTTCCAGACAGACAATCTTCACGCGCTTTTTTCACCGCATCATAAACAGCCAGGGCGTCGTTGCCGTCTACGATCTGACTGCGCATGGCATAAGCGCTCGCACGGTCGGCAATATTTTTCACTTTTGCGTGCTCTTCCAGGCGTTGGGCGCCAGCATAAACATTGTTTTCACAAATGAATATGACGGGAAGACTCCACAGCGACGCCATGTTCAAGGCTTCATGAAAGCTGCCTTCATCCGAGGCTCCGTCGCCGAAAAAGCAGACCGTCACGTAATTCTGCCCCGTGTACTGGGCGGCAAAAGCGGTACCCACGGCAATGGGTATCCCTCCGCCGACGACCGTTGTCGTGCACAGCGCGTTTACTTCCGGCACGGCGATGTGCAAGGTGCCGCTTTTGCCTTTGTTATATCCGGTGCGCCGCCCGAAGATTTCCGCCATGATCAAATCCGGCGCCGCGCCCTTGGCCAGTAAATGACCGTGGCTGCGGTGATTGGTGATGATGACATCCTCCGGCAGCAAAGCCGCCCCGGTTCCGGCAGCGATTGCCTCCTGACCCGTACAAACAATCATCATTCCGCCAAAATTTTTGGGGTCCTGGCTCAGTTCAACCAGCCTTTCCTCGAAGCGCCTGATCAGCAGCAACATCCGCAGGAGATTCTTTTGTTCCTGATGCTCCATGACAAATCAACCAGCCTTTCCTCGAAGCGCCTGATCAGCAGCAACATCCGCAGGAGATTCTTTTGTTCCTGATGCTCCATGACAAATCAACCAGCCTTTCCTCGAAGCGCCTGATCAGCAGCAACATCCGCAGGAGATTCTTTTGTTCCTGATGCTCCATGACAAATCCTCCCGTAACGCCAGATTCGATTATCTTTCGGCATGATACAACGAGTCGAAATCCACAGCCGTAATCCAGACTCCAGTATTTCTATTTCGCGGGAATGACGCGCTTGAATAAAAGCAGCGGCCACGGCGAAGGAATCGATATCTTTCGCGTCGTGGCCGTTGTTGCCGCCGTTGTTGCCGTTTGTGACTGAACCTGCTCAAATGCTGAAACTACAGCCGGAACAGGCGCTTGAGGTGTCTTTCGTAAATATTTTCCTCAACACACTGACCGATGACCTCGCTGTATTTGTCGAGCAGCGAAATATATTTTTCGCCCAGGTCAGCGGCCACCTTGTAGGCCACGTGAATAAGCTGGCGGAAGTTGGGGTTGTATTCCGGATTGGTGGGGATATGGCGTAAGGCATCAACAAACTTTTCACTGCTCCATTCATTAACTTCTTCCACCGAAGGCAGTTTCGAGCCGTCGATGTCAATTACATCGAGGTAAGGCGCGCAAAGCTCGTCCTTTTTGTCATGCGAATTGGCATAAATTTCCTTTGCCAGGGCAAGCCCTTCGCCGCCAGCCTTGGCCAGCCCGATGACTTCTTCGAGCCAGGTCGTTCCGGCGGTTTTTACATGCAAACCTTTACCGTGTTTTTTGACGATATCTCCCATGATCGGATAAATGGAAAACTTGTCGCTTCCCGAGTGCACGCTCAGTTTCAGATTTTCGGGCAAGCCGAATTCCTTGACGGCGAAATCAATGACCAGAACATCGTCCTCGAATTCACGGGCAAACTGCTGCACGTCGCCGCGATAATCGACGCCCTTGTTGAAGCGGCCGGTAAATTTCGGCGCAATGGTTTGCGCGGGGATGCCCTTGTCGGCAATCATTTTCAGGATAAAAAGCATATCCACGGGCGTTTGCGGGCTATCCACCTCGTCCATTGAAACCTCGGTGATAAAGCTCTCTTTATCTTTTTTCGTCGCAAGATAGGCATAAATTTCGGAAGCATGTTGTACGGCTGCCAGGAATTTTCCGGCGACTTCCTTTAACAGCGCTTCGGTCACGTGAATCGGTTTTTCGATTCCCGGAATTTTCAATTCGCCAAGATATTTTTGGGACGAAGCCACAAAAGCGGCAATTTCGGCGTCGCTGCTGGGTTTACCGATGAAGGCAGCCACATCAAGAGTAAAAAAGTTGGCGGTTTCCACGAAAGGCTCAACCGTCTTCAGATTGATGTGGTCGGCATCGACGAAATATTTGCCCTTGAAATCCAGAGCGGCTATCGCGGCGTCCGCCTCGCTACGCACATCCGAAGGATGCGTGTGAACATAAATATGTTCACGATTCGATTTGTTCCACACGGGATTGATGTCCAGGCCGGTTTCATTGGCTTTGATGATGGCGCGTAACTGCGCCTGGCCCTGATGCGCGAAGCGATCGCCGATTCCAAAACTGTATTTTCCTAATTTCATGATAGGTATGTGTCAAAAAAGTTGAAAAGGAGAGACAAGTCTAAAGCAAAACCTGCCGGGTAAAAAACTCAAAGAACGCAGATCACTTTCAGATAATTTTCAGGATGCGCGGCGATATCGGCCACGGTCGCCGGTGTTTCGTCGAGCGATACAATTTTGGTCAGCAAGGCCTCCACGTTTATTTTACCTTCGGCGATCAGGCGCAGGCTTTCCGGAAACTGGCCGACGCTGTTGCGCGAGCCGCGCACGGTCAGTTCTTTTTTGGTGAACAAGGCCGTCGGCATCGGGATGTCGCTCTTCGGCCAGCCGACCAGCGCGATGTGCCCCGCATATGAAACGTAATCGACAGCGCCGCGGATGGCGGGCGCGGCGCCGGACGCTTCGATCACCGCCTCGGCCATCCGCCCCTGTGTAATGCCCAGTATTTCAGCCACAGCGTCGCCGGAGGACGGGTTGATGGTATGCCTTATGCCGAGGGAACGGGCCAGCGCCAGGCGCTCGTCGACCGGGTCGACGACGATGGGAATCGCCCCGAGGGTGAGCGCGTACTGCGCTGCCAGCAGGCCGATCGGTCCGGAGCCGGTCACCACGACGTGCTGGCCGGCCTTGGTTTCCGCCTGTTTGATCGCGTGCATGGCAATGACCAGCGGTTCGGCCATCGGCACCTGAGGCCAGGGAATGCCGTCCGGCACCTTGTGCAACAAATGGCGCGGATGCGACACGTATTCGGCCATGCCGCCATCGACGTGCACGCCGCGCACGGTCAGGTTCTCGCAGCAGTTGGTATGGCCGATCGAGCACGGATAACACTGGCCGCAGTAAATATAGGGCTCGATGATGACGCGATCGCCGAGCTTGAATTCTGTCTCGTCGACGGCCACTTCGGCCACCTCGCCAGCGATCTCGTGGCCGATGACGCGCGGGTAGGAAACCAGCGGATTGACGCCTTTGTAAGCGCCGATGTCCGAACCGCAGACGCCGGCGCTCTTTACTTTGATCAGTATCTGGCTTTCAAGACGGGTAGCGGCCTCGAGTTCGCCGATTTCAATTTCTCCGGGTTTCCTGAGCAATACGGTTTTCATGACGGTTTCTCAAAAAAAGCTGTCACAGGTTGGGCAGCCAGGTGGTAACGGCGGGGACGAAGGTCACCAGCATCAGCGCGGTCAGCAGGGCGGCATAAAACGGCAGACTTTCGTGCACGAATTCGCCCACTTTGGTTCCGGTGATCGCGTTGGCGATGAACATCACGGTGCCCATCGGTGGCGTCAGACAACCGATCGCCAGATTCAGGATCATGATCAGGCCAAACTGGATCGGATCGATGCCCAGCATTTTGACGGTCGGCATCAGCAGCGGAACGAGCACGATGATCGCCGCGTTGCCTTCGATGAACATGCCGAGAATCAGCAGGAAAACGTTGAGCACCAGCAGGAAGACGACCGGACTGGTGGAGAAGCTGGTGATGAACCTGGCCACATCCTGTGCCACCTGCTCCCAGGTCAGGATCCACGCGAACGCTGAACACGCCATGATGATCAGCATCACGCCGGCAGTCGACCGCGCCGTTTCGAGGAGCGCGAGCTTTATGTGCTCAAACGTCATTTCCTTGTATACGAAGGAGCCGATGATGATCACGTAGAGCACGGCGATCGCGCCGGCCTCGGTCGGGGTGAACACCCCGGCGCGAATGCCGCCGATGATCACCACGACCAGGATCAGCGCGCCTGACGCTTCTATGAACGCCGGCCAGAACTCGGCCCAGGTCGGGCCGTGGCTGCGCGCCGGTTTGTAGTCACGCCGGCCCGCGACGACGCGGATAGCGATCATCAGCAGGAGACAGCACAGGATGCCCGGTACGACACCGGCCATGAACATCTTGCCGATCGACACATCGGCGACGTAACCATAGATGATCAGCGCAATGCCCGGCGGAATGATCGGGGTGATCAGGGCCCCGGCGGCCGTCACCGCGGTGGCAAAGGCTTTGCCGTAGCCGAGCTTGGTCATCTCCGGCACCAGCATCTTGCACAGCATCGCGCAGTCGGCGAGGTTCGATGCCGACAGGCCGCCCATCAGGGTGGACAGCAGCACGTTGGCTTGCGCCAGACCGCCCTTGAAATGGCCGGTCAGAATTTCCGCCAGCCGGAGCATGCGCCGGGTGATGCCGGTGTAATTGAGCAGGTTGCCAAGAAATATGAAGAACGGGATAGCCAGCAGGGTCACGTTCTCGCCCGCGCCGACGATGCGCTGCGCGGCGATGATCGGCGACGCGTCGTCGGCAATGAAAAAATACGCCAGTACCGCGCCGATGACCGAAATGAACACCGGCAGATTGATGGCAAAGCCAAGTACCAGCAACAGACAGGAAATAGCGACCGCCATGTCAGTCATCCCCCGCAACAGATTTTTTGATGTCTCCCACGAGATGCAGGAGCAGGTAGAAGGCCATCCAGAAAGCCCCGACGGGTACGGCCAGGTCGACGTAAGTGTATTTGAAGCCGAGAATGGGCGTGATCTTGTCACCGGCGGCCATCGACAGGAGCCAACCAAGCCAGCCGAAGGCCAGCAGCACGACGATGCCGACAATGTCATTGAAATGCTGGACATAACGCTGTGCGCGCCTGGGCAGCAAAACCACGAACGCGTCGATGGAAACATGCCCGCGCACCTTCATGGCCGACGCAGCGCCCAACATGATGGCCCAGATGTAAAGAGCAATCAGCATTTCCTCGATCCATTGCAGCGGATCGTTGAGGATATAGCGCATGAACACCGCGAGAATGGTGATCAAGACAATAGCGACGGTGAAAAGCTTGGCCAGCCAGTCGTCGAGATTTTTCAGAAATCCCATGAGTCCCTCCCCTGTAACGCTATGACAATATATTTCCGGAGCAGGGAGGCAAGGCAAACCCTGGCCTCCGGATACTCACGGTCGCGCTTTTACTTTATGTAGGACTGAATCTTGTCGTACAGCCCCGGCGTCCATTCCGGGAAGTGCGTATAAGTCGGTTTGGCCGCCTCGCGGAACAGATTCTTGTCGACCTCGATCACCGTCACGCCCTCCTTTTTCATCTTCTCGATGATTTCCTTCTCGGCCTGCTCGATGATGCCGGTCATGAAATCGCCCGCTTCGTCGGCGGATTCGGTCAGGGCTTTCTGGATATCGGGTGGCAGCTTCTTGAAGTAAACCTCGCCCGTCACCCACTGGCTGACGTTGTCGAGGTGCCCGGAGAGAATCAGATACTTGGCCGGCTCATGATGTTTCTGTCCGTACAACACCGGGATCGGATTTTCGGCGCCGTCGATCACGCCGGTCGTCAGCGCCGGATAAACTTCCGCCAGCGGCATCGGAGTCGGCGTCGCGCCCATCGTTTTCATGGCGTCGATCTGGATGCGGTTGTTGGGCACGCGGATCTTCAGCCCTGCCAGGTCAGCCGGGGTGTGGACCGGCTTCTTGGTGACCATGTGACGCACGCCATAGAGCCAGTTGGAAGTCAGAATGTGGAAACCCTTTTCCTGCAATTTGCCGCTCATCTCGGCGAACCAGGGCGTCTTGGCCAGCTTGAAGATATCCGTGTAGTCCTTGCCCAGATAAGGCCCGAACAGAACGCCGAAATCGGGAACATAGTCGGCGAAGAAACCGCCGTCGGCAATGGTGATGACCGCGCTGCCGAGCTTCATCTGCTCCATCACATCCTTCTTCGAGCCAAGCTGCGAACTCGGGTAGAGCTTCAGCTCGCCTTTGCCGCCAGTTTTCTGCGCGAATAGCCTGGCCCACTCGTTGACTGCCTTGTCGACCGGCTCGCCCGGATTGTTCTCATACGCGACCTTGATGCTGTACTCGGCGGACAAGACTGCCCCGGCGTTAAAGCACAGAGCGGCACCAAGCAACAGGCCCAACAGTTTCTTGTTCATAAATCCTCCTCGTTATGTTTAGTTGAATGAGACCACGTACACGTTTTGTACGAATCATTCTTAGCAATTAGCGTGCCAAACGTAAATCATTGATTTATCTGGGTATGCCCGGATTGTGTTCAAAGGACTGTTTCGTAAATGAAACAAACGAAATTGCAATTATGAAATAGATGATCTATCCGGGCTACGATCGCTGATTTTCAAGTCCGACAATTTTCAAGTTCAATTTGAAAATTGTCGATATTGTTGCCGCGCGCTATCATGGCGATGCTTCAACAAGGAAAAAAGGTTATTGGCATGCTCATCCCCCGGCATATCACTCCACATCTTGAACGCATCGCCGCGCAGTTTCCGGTGGTCACGGTTCTGGGGCCGCGTCAATCGGGCAAGACAACGCTGGTTCGCACGGTTTTCCCTGATTATGAGTATCTGAACCTGGAACTTCCCTCGCTGCGTCTGGAAGCGCAAAGCGACGCGCTCGGGTTTTTCAGGGCACATCCTCCGCCACTGATTCTCGATGAAATTCAACATGTCCCCGAATTGCTCAGTTATGTTCAAGTCATGGTGGACGAGGGTCGGCAGAAAGGGCAGAAGGGGCAGAAGGGGCATTTCATCCTCACGGGCTCGCATCAACCCAGGCTTGCGGCGGGCATTTCGCAGTCACTTGCCGGTCGCACGGGGCTACTGAGCCTGTTACCGTTTTCCGTCGCCGAACTGGCGGATGTGGGCGTGGAACTGGAACGCGACGACTATCTGCACAAGGGATTCATGCCGGGCGTTCATGCTGAAGAGATCGCGCCTGAACTTTTTTACCGGAGTTATTACCAGACCTACGTCGAGCGTGATGTGCGGCAATTGATTAACCTTACCAATCAGCGGGCGTTCGAGACCTTTGTCCGCTTGCTCGCGGGACGTGTCGGACAATTGGTCAACCTGCACTCGCTGGCGGGGGATGTGGGTGTTTCCAGTACGACACTGGCTTCATGGCTGTCGGTGTTGGAAGCAAGCTTCATCGTGTTCCGTCTGCCCTGTTTTTTTAACAATTTTGGCAAACGGATGCTCAAGGCTCCAAAAATATTTTTCACCGATGTCGGGCTGGCGGCATGCTTGCTTGGGATTGAAACGCCCGCGCAAGTTGCGCGTGATCCGCTGTTCGGCGGCTTGTTTGAAAACATGGTCGTCGCGGAGGCGTTGAAAGCCCGGTTGAACGCGGGAAAAGAAGCCGAACTTTATTTTTACCGCGACCAGCGCGGGCTGGAGGTTGATTTACTTGTCCGTCAGGCACGGCGGCTGCTCCCTCTGGAAATCAAGGGTGGCATGACCTATGACCCGTCTTTTGCGAAGAACCTGCACACTTTCCTCAAACTGACCGACACCGCCGAATCGCCCACTGTCATTTACGCAGGTGAACAGCGCGCGTTGACCGGAGGCGTCGCCTACCGGAATTTCAAGGAGACCGCCCGCATTATTGACGAGTTTTCCGTGCACACTGGTAGTGCCGTTTGACTGCGAGGAAATCATTTTTGGGCGAGGGCTACTGCATGCCACGCCCCGCCGCGGCGCCCCAGATGAAAAAGGATAATGGCATGGCACAGTCCGTCCGACGCATAAATGCTCGTAAATGCTCCATCCGATAGGCGAACGGATGAAAATGAAGTAAACTCCACCATCAGTACGCTTGACGGTACGTCAACAGAACACTAAGAATTAACCACTAACAGCCTCTGGTATCCTGCAACAGGACAGATAATTTTTTAAAAGCACGGGTAGCGGTTTGTAAGTCTTCAGCAGTATGCGCAGCAGAAATCTGCACACGGATGCGGGCTTTGTCCTGCGGTACTACCGGATAGGAGAAAGCCGTAACGTATACACCTTCATCAAGCAGTTTGGAAGCCATTACACCGGCCAGTTTGGCATCGTACAGCATGATAGCAGTGATCGGGTGTTCGCTCTTGATAATTTCATAACCAAGCTGTGAAATTTCACGGCGAAACCAGGCGGTGTTTTCATGCAGAATTTTGCGTTTTTCGCCTGAAGATTCCAGAATATCCAGAACCTTGAGAGACGCTTCTGCAATGGCAGGCGCAAGGGTATTGGAGAACAGGTAGGGACGGCTCTTTTGCCGCAGGAGTTCTATGATTTCCTTTGACCCGCCCGTATAGCCACCTGACGCGCCGCCCAGGGCTTTTCCCAGGGTGCCGGTAATTATGTCGACCCGGCCCATTACCCCGCGGTACTCATGGGTGCCTTTTCCGTGATCCCCCATAAAGCCGACGGCGTGGCTGTCATCTACCATGACGAGAGCGTTGTATTTTTCGGCAAGATCGCAGATGCCCGCAAGATCCGCTACAATACCATCCATGGAAAATACACCGTCTGTGGCAATTATTTTGATCCGGCAATCAGATGCTTCCCGCAAGCAGCGATCCAAATCGGCCATGTCATTGTTTTGATAGCGGAAGCGTTTTGCTTTGCAAAGACGGATGCCGTCAATGATAGACGCATGGTTCAGAGAGTCTGATATCACTGCATCTTCTTCGGATAACAGCGTTTCAAACAAGCCGCCGTTGGCGTCAAAGCAGGAAGAATATAAAATGGCGTCTTCCATGCCCAGAAAGCCGGCAAGTCTTTGCTCCAGTTTTTTGTGTACTTCCATGGTACCGCAAATAAAACGCACAGAGGAAACGCCAAACCCCCATTTTTGATAGCTGTCCCGGGCGGCTGCAATGACCGCAGGATCATCACACAGGCCCAGATAATTATTGGCGCACATATTGATAAATCCGCTGCCCTTGGTGGTATTAATAATATCCCCCTGGGGGGATGTAATTATCCGCTCCGCCTTGTAAGTGCCTGCCTGCCTTATATCTTCCACTTGTTTCGCATAATAGGCGAAGACATTTTTTTTGTTCATTATTTCTCCTCTCCGGCTGTCTGCCAATCAAGAATCACCTTACCTGATTTTCCGGTATTCATCGCTTCAAAGCCTTTTTCATAATCCTTGAAATCAAAACGGTGGGTAATGACGCCTGTGATATCAAGTCCGGTTTGCAGCATGCTCATCATCTTATACCAGGTTTCAAACATTTCCCGACCATAGATACCCTGGATGGTCAGGCCGTTGAACACAACCTTGTCCCAGTTGATGCGGGTTACGCCGCTGTGAATACCCAAAACGGCAATCTTACCGCCGGAATTCATATAGTCTACCATTCCGGTAAAAGCCGGTTCACTGCCACTCATTTCAAGGCCTACGTCAAATCCTTCTTTCATGGAAAGATCGGCCATTGCCTTGTCTAGGGTATGTTCGGCTGTATTGATGGTGTACACCCCGTGCACAGCCTTACGGGCAAGCTCCAGGCGTACATCATTGATATCGGTTATAGCCACATGTTTGGCGCCGCAGTGCTTGCAAATAGCTGCAGCCATGATTCCTATAGGTCCCGCCCCGGTAATGAGTACATCTTCACCGATAAGGTCAAATTTGAGGGCCGTATGCACTGCATTCCCCAGAGGATCAAAACAGGCCGCAATATCTTCGCTTATACCGCTTGCTACTCTTACTACGTTTTCATAGGGGATTACCAGATACTCGGCAAAAGCACCGTTTCGGTTGACACCCACGCCTACAGTATTTTTACACAGATGGCGGCGTCCGGCCATGCAGTTCCGGCATGTTTTACATACGATATGTCCTTCACCCGAAACAATATCGCCGATCTTGTAGCCTGAAGCATTTTTGTCCATTTCGACAATCTCGCCCACAAACTCATGCCCGATTACCAGAGGAGGCTTGATAGTGCGCTGACTCCACTCGTTCCATTTATAGATATGCATATCGGTACCGCAAATCGCCGTTTTATGGATCTTGATTTTTACATCACCCACTCCAAGGGTCGGCACAGGAACTTTTTTTAGTGTAAGTCCTTTTTCAGCTCCCTCTTTTACCAGAGCGTACATTTCCTGGTTCATGAGTATGTCTCCTTATTTATTACTTTTTTATTATAGGGCAGATTCAAGTTTGCGGGTCAAGGGCGGGCGAAGCCTGGCGTAGCGAACCCTTGACGCGCAACATCGGCGGATACGCATGGTGCATGGCTGGATGCGGCGCTCTATCGCATCCAGCCATGCAGACAAAAGCGCGGGCGATGGGATAGTCTGCGATTTTTTTAACTTGTCGAGGGAAACGATGTCTGCCAAGTTGTTTGAAGCCGCTCTGGGTATTTCCGAGCCATGGTTTGTTCGGGGGCTTGATTTCGACACGGCCAAGAAGATATTGACACTGAACGTCGATTTCAAGCCGGGCCAGCGGTTTGCCGTTCCCGGCGTTGAAAGCGCTCATCAAGTGCACGATACGCAGATCAAGCGGTATCGGCACATGAACTTTTTTCAGCATGAGTGCTATTTGGAAGTCCGCGTGCCCAGAGTGCGTTTGCCCAACGGAAAAGTTCGTCAGGTGGAACCCGAAATATCTTCCCAAGGCCCGTATTAACTTCGACAAGTTCCACGTCATCGCTCACGCCAGTCAGGCGGCGGACAAGACCCGACGTATCGAGCAAAAAACCGATCCGGCTCTCAAGGGCTTGCGCTGGACCTTGCTCAAAGACCGGTGTCGTCTGACCCCGGAGGCCCAAATCGACACATCGACGGCATTCTCGCCTGGTCTCAGACTCGACAGACCAACGGCTTCATCGAAGCACTCAACGGCTTGTTCCAGGTCGCAAAACGCAAGGCCAGAGGTTATGCTCGCTTCTCCACTATCCGCACCGTCCTCTTCCTCATCGCAGGAAAATTCGATTTCTTGGAGAAATCCACGTGCAGAGGGTGCACTTCAAATTTGAACGCAAGAAATGGAGTAAGTAACTGCTTGAAAATAATCTTTACAAATTAAGTGATTTTGGAATCGGCTTAATTGTGTAGTTCCATTCCCCATGGAACTCATCGGGCACTATATTCACGGCGGCCAATGCTTCGTCTGACACTGAAATTCCTTTTTTGTACGTACCATGATCAGCAACACATTCAACTGTTAATCCCGTTTTAGTGGTTGTTGCCCCTATCAGATTAATAATCACGGCTAGACTGAGGAGGGGTTTTCCTCTCCAGTTCTTGCTGATGAAAGAGAATAATTTATGCTCTATTTTGTTCCATTTGCTCGTGCCGGCCGGAAAATGAGAAACAACCAAATCCAGGCCCGTGGCATTTGATAATTCTTGAAGCTTTACCTTCCATAACCGCACTCGATATCCATTACTTCCTCCTGAATCCGCCGTAATGTATAGGCTCTTCGAGACAGGGTAGCCTTGCATCTTCAATAGCACCGCCAGGGTGGTGTCACTTACGATATGTCCTTTGTCTCTCAGCGCACTTTCTAATTTGCGCATACTCTTGCTGCTCCACAACAAAGGATTCATCGGGTTGCAGGCCAGCATGGCAAAGCTCAGTGCAGCCTCCGTAGCCCAGAATCGTTGAGGGCAAAGCTGTTCAGGCCGAAGTCAGCCTTGAGCTCCTTGATGCGATTCTCGCAATCCGCACGTCCCCGGTAACTGCGCCAGACCTCGACACAGCGTCAACAAGCACACAATGGTAATGAGCCCGCCGAATAATAATTTCAGAACTGAAACGCCTGAAATTGCATTTGCGAAATCTCCTGTGTAAGCTCTCCGTCATGTCACCTATTCTCCTGCTCAGCCCGATGCAGAGCCTGTCCGAAATGGCGCCGGAAATCGCCGCGGAGCTGGGTATTCACATCCATGTCGAAACGTCGGACGACGAAAGCGCCGAGCAGATCGTGCGCCGCTATCCAGACATCGAAGTCATTGTTTCACGCGGTGGTCTGGCTGAAATAGCCATGCAAATCAGCAACAGCAGCATTGTCGAAATCGCCATGTCGCTCAGCGAGCTGCTCGGCAATCTGAGTACCCTGACCCGCCGTGGATTCAAGCGCATCGGCATGGTCAGCCGCGCCAATCTGTTCAATGGCGCAACCGGCGATTTCCGGATTCTTGACGCGCTGGTCAGCATCCGTCCACAGAATGACGAAACAGGCATCCGGACAGCCGTCAGGCAGATGGCCGATGAAGGATTCGAGGCCATCATCGGTTGCCGGGCGGCTTACGCGACAGCCTGCGAACTCGGCGTCGAGGCTGTGTTCCTGGAAAGCGGGCATACCTCGATCAAGACCGCCCTGCAGGAGGCGATGCGCATCATTCACGCCAAGGAACGCGAAAAATTGCAGGCCGCGCAGCTCGCGGCGATCATCGACAATATCGACGAAGCGGTGATTGCCTTCACCCCGGAACACGAGGTCAATTTTTTCAACCGCCACGCCAGACGCCTGTGCGCCATCAGTCCGGCCAGTCCGCCCGATTTCAAACATGCCTTGTCCATTCTCGATTCGGGAGAAAAGGAACAGGTCACTTCGATCAACGGCAACAGCGTCATCGCCCGCAGTATTCCGCTCGAATTTGACAACAGCGTCCGCGGCAAGATCGTCACATTGCACGAGGTGGCGCGGATCCAGGCATCGGAATCGAAAATCCGTTCCTCTTTCCACCAAAAAGGCCTGTTCGCGCGCTACCAGTTCAAGGATATCGTCGGCGAGTCGGAGGCCATCCGGCAATTGATCGCGCGCGCCAAAATCTACGCCGGACACGATTCGAATCTGCTGATTTACGGCGAAACGGGCACCGGCAAGGAAGTATTCGCGCAGAGCATCCACAACCACAGCCAGCGTAACAAAGGGCCGTTTGTCTCGGTCAACGTCGCCTCCATTCCCTCCAGCCTGCTCGAAAGCGAGCTTTTCGGCTACGTCGAAGGCGCGTTCACCGGCGCGCGCAAGGGCGGCAAACCCGGCCTCTTTGAACTGGCTCACGGCGGCAGCCTGTTTCTCGACGAAATCGGCGAACTCGCGCCGGAAATCCAGAGCCGTCTGCTGCGCGTTTTGCAGGAACACGAAATCATGCGCATCGGCGATGACAAGATCATCCCGGTCGACGTGCGCATCATCTCGGCCACCAACCGCGATCTGTTCCAGCAAACGCAGTCCGGCGCTTTCCGCCAGGATCTCTATTACCGGATTCACGTCGTCAGCCTGCGCATTCCGCCGCTACGCGCGCGCGCCGAGGATATTCCCCTGATTTTCGAACACTACCTGCGCCGCTTCGCCGGCAAGGCCGGACGCGATGCCTATCTGGCGCCGGCGGCGAAAGAGACGCTGAAATCCCATTCCTGGCCGGGCAATGTCCGCCAGTTGCGCAACATCGCCGAAGTCGTGGCCTATGGGGAGGATGCGCTGATCGACGCGCGCCAGGTCAACGAAGTCCTCGGTGAACAGGAACACGCCCTGGCGGAAACCCAGTTCATCACCATCCCGGAAAGCGCGTCATTGAAACAGATGGAATCGGCGATTATCCGCAACCTGCTGGCAAAACATCCGCCCGAAAAAGTCTGCGCCCGTCTGGGAATCAGCCGGGTCACCCTGTGGCGGAAAATGAAGAACTTCGGGCCGGATAACTGCCGTTTTTAGGATGATTGTACATTCTGCCCTCACGTTCGCATTTCGGTAATCAAGACCGCTCATTTACATCGTGCGATACGCCGGTGTGCCTGGTTGCCGGTCGTATCTTGATTTCCATGTCATAGCCAAACGGTTTAGGCAGTCCATCAGTTTTTGCAGAGACGGCTGACCTCAAGGGATGAATTACCCAATCGTATGTGTTCCATTAGTCCTCCTGTGAAAAAACCGCTTCTCGTGTAAAGGCCGAAATTCTTACGGCGTATGCAGTGTTCCGTCCGGCGATTATTTTGTTTTGTCGCATTTTTTCCTTCGCAAAATCGATACCTCGTTTTTCTCGTTTTTATGTAAAAAATGCCTCGGTAGCTCAGGCGAACCACCTCATCGGCACAATCACGAGGGACGGGAAGATGACAAGCAGAAACAAAATCACTACTTCCGCCAGCAGGAACGGCCAAACCCCTCCGACCACTTTCTCCATGCTCATCTTGCCCGTGCCGCAAATTACGTTGAGCACCGTACCCACCGGAGGCGTAATCAGGCCAATGGAGACATTGATGATGAACAGTACGCCGAAATAAACCGGGTCGATATGCGCCTGTTTGATAATCGGCATCAGTACCGGCGTCATAATCAATACCGTCGGCGTCAAATCCATCATGGTGCCGACCGCGAGAATAAGTAACATGAGCGTAAAGATCAGCAGGGTTTGACTGTGCATCACCGGCTTGAGCAAATCCGCGAGTTGGGCAGGAATATTGGCGGCGGTAATCAGCCAAGCGGACAAAGTGGCCGTAGTCACCAGAAACATCACCACCGCCGTGGTTTTGGCAGAGGACAGGAACAGCTTGTACAAGTCACGGATACGGATTTCCCGATAGATGACAAGGCCGACAAAGAGCGAGTAAGCGGCGGCGATAATGGCGGCCTCGGTGGGCGTGAAATAACCCAGACGCAAACCGCCGATGACAATCAACGGTAACAACAACGCCCAAAAACCTTCTCCAATCGCTTTGAAACACTCGGAATATGGCGCACGCGGCTGAATCGGGATGTTGAGCTTATTGGCATACCAGCGCCATACGCAAATCAGCGAAACGCCCATGAGAATGCCAGGAGCAATGCCTGCCATGAACAGTTTGGTAATCGAGACTTGTCCCTGCACACCATAGAGAATCATCGGAATGGACGGCGGTATCACCGGCGCGATAATACCTCCCGCCGCAATCAGCCCTCCAGCGCGAGGCGCGTCATATCCCGCCTGGCGCATCATCGGTAACAGAATGGCGGCGAGCGCCGCCGTATCGGCTACTGCAGAACCGGACAGCGACGCCATGATGATGGCGGCAAAAATCGCCACATAGCCCATACCACCGCGGATGTGCCCGACGCAGGTCATGGCGATGCGGATAATGCGGCGCGTCATGCCGCCCGCGTTCATGAACTCTCCGGCAGCCATGAAGAAAGGTACCGCCAGTAGCGGGAAATTATTGGCTCCATCCCACATATTCTGCATGATGCTTTGCGGATCGTTGAAACCCAGCCACCACATGAGAATCAATCCGCAGACCAACAGCGCAAAGGCGATGGGCATCCCGATGGCGAGAAGCACTAACAGACTGAAAACAAAAACAAAAATCGTCATGAAGCGCTCCTTTCATTGGCTTGGGCAAAGGAAGCGTTTTCCGGGGAGCCGGATGCTGGAGCTGCTTCCAGATTCAGCACATGAAGCGGTTGTCTGTCCATCAGCAATACAATAATGTTATGAATCACATTGATGCCAATGACGGGAGCGGTGATAAAGGTTATGCCGTAAACGAACAGCATACTGATTTGCAGCACCGGGGAAATCGTCTCGTAAACAATCTCCCATTGCAGATATCCGCTGTAAAACATGAAGCCGCAGCAAACCAAAATCAGAATATTGCAGACGGCGTAGCAGATTTTCTTCAAAAATAAGGGCATGCGTAGAACAAACACATTGACTGCTACATGATTGTGTTCCCGCATCGCTACTATCGCGCCAACGAAAGTCATCCACACGAACAGGTATCGTGGCGCTTCCTCGGCGACATCGATGCCGTTCTGTTCCATCATTCTTAGAACGACATTGACGAAAATCAGCACGAACATGCCGACCATGCAACACACAAGCCAAATATCAAAGAACTTGTAAATCCAGTCAATGATCCGTTTCATCAGTCTCACCTCAACCTTTCGCCTGGCCATGGAATCCGGAAATATTGCTCCGGCCCTAAAATGACCCATAAAATAGTTTATATGTCATATTTGATCAGAGGTTCACGGAAATGCCTCAACTTGGTCAGATGGATTGCTCGCATGGCGCCAAGCCTTTCGCTCCTTCAGCCTCGTAAGAAGAAGCGCCAGAGGATGTCCATTCAGGCGCTTCTCGTGTATCGTCGGCCGCAAGGCAAGCCCGTTTCTTGAGCACTTATTCAGCGCCGGGGCGGCTCGCACCGTTACGGGCTTTTTCGATTTCCGCAAAAAACTCCTTGGCGAACTCTTCTCCGACCACTGGAATGAATTTATCAATGACAGGTTTCACCAATCCGCGAATCTTGGCGAGTTCTTCGGGAGGAAGCGGTTCAACTTTTACGCCTCCTTGTTCCAGCTTGGCAATCACATCGGCGTCCGCCGCAGTCATCGATTTGCGATGGAACTTGAATGCCTCGGCAGCGGCTTTACGCATCGCGGCTTGGTCTTCCGGCTTGATTTTCTCCCAAAACTTGCTGTTCACGGCCAGCACACAAGGGGTGTAAACGTGCCCGGTGAGGGTGATGTACTTCTGCACTTCCTGCATTTTATTGGCATACATGTGAATCAGCGGGTTCTCCTGGCCGTCCAGGGTCTTGTTTTCCAACGCCGTGAACACTTCAGCGTAAGACATGGGAACCGCGTTGGCGCCCATGGCTTTCCATGTTTCAAGCGCCACCGTGTTCTGCATCACACGGATTTTGAGGCCATTTAAGTCATTGACGGATTTAATGGCTCGCCTGCTGTTGGAAAGATGCCGGAACCCGGCTTCGCCCCAGCCCAGCGGAATCAAGTTAAGAGGCTCCATCAACTTGTTCAGCTTTTCACCCAGCGGGCCGTAGAACACATAGTCCACTTCCTTCATAGTATTGAACAAGAAGGGAAAATCGAAAATCTGGTATTCCTTGACGCGACCGGAAACCGGCTGCACCGCGCCATAAAATACTTCCAACGTTCCCGTCTGTGCCGACTGCATCATCTTGTCGTCGCCGCCAAGCACACCGCCGGGGAACGCTTTTAATTTCACGCGGCCATCGGTGTACTGCCCGACCAGTTCAATAAATTTGTCCATGGAACCGGCTTGAGGGTGTTCCTGTGGCATGGCATGGCCGAGTTTGCCTTCCTGAGCTTGAGTGATACCCATCATGCAGCAGAGTGTCAAAGCCGTCGCACATACGAGATTCCTTAAAAACATAATGCCTCCATTACTTTCAGTTTTAAAAAAGTGGTTTACCACATTACCAATCAGTCCTACTGT
>BNUC01000002.1 GCA_025997075.1 Betaproteobacteria bacterium
CCAAGCCGTGGCCTCAATACCGCAAAGTAATCTTTATAACTGATCGGTTTGTCCATCGGATCCTCTCCTTCCACAGGTGGATCATAACAGACTATTTCTTTTATTTGTAATTGTTATTGTTGAACATGTACTTAGTGTCTGCTGAACCAGCATACCGAGAATACCTGACTTCCCGACACCAGGGCCACCACGAATTTCAATATAGCGGCCCTCGTCTCGCGCGTTCCGCACGGCATTGAACTGCGCTGAGCGAAACAGTGTTACACCAGCGATTGTGCATTGAAGGTCGGCTGCTGTTAGCGACGCAGCCTCCGCAAGTGTCGCGCGTGGGGCCAAGTTCCTCCATGAACCACGCACACGGAAACTTGCAAGCGTCGGCTCCGAACGGAGTCGATTGCAATCCAGATCACCACCCGAAGCGGCAACACGGATGGCAATTTCTGTCAGCGCTTCCCAAAAGCCGCTGGCGCGCGTCGTTTCATCTGGCTCAAGCACATGCTGGGAACGTTCGAGCGCCAATTCGTGCGACTGTGAACCTGGCGCATCATAATCAAAGACGAGAATCTGAAAGCTGCACAAAATATGCCATACGCTTTCATCATCGTTTGCACAACCAACGGTCGCAAGGTGTGAGCGGACAGTTTTTACAAAAGCCCGCATGTCACTGTTGCCAACACCTTCACGTTTGATCCGCTCGATAAAAGTAGACGCAGAGTTGACCTCGCGCGCCCAACGAAGCACGTCCTGATAAGGACCGCTGATCCTAAATGAAGTCTTTTCAGTCGCAACGGCGAGCTGGTGGTGCTCATGTGAGAGGTCGAGCTTCAGAAATGCCTGCGCCAATTGCTCGACGACTTTTTTGAACACCGGATCGGACGAAGCGAAAGTAATCGTTCGCTTGACCTGCACTTCGAGCACGGCTGGATCGCCTTTATGCGTAGTGCCGTGAACTATCACATCGTCGAGCGGATACCCCTCACCCGCGCGCTGAAATTTCACGCGCTGAATTGATACACCGGGCAGCCCTCGTGACTCAGCTTCCGCGAGCATCGTTAACAGGTAATGTCAGGTGCGGCAAAAACCACAGTTCTCCGCCGCCTTGCGTGTGTGCATCGGGCGTCATGCAACCCGCGCACGAAAACGGACATCCCTGAACCCAAAGCCCAAAACGGAGAAAAGACCCCAAGGTTTCCGTCCCCGGAACCTTGGCGTAGATGCGGAGGAGTGGATTCGTGCTCATGTTGGTGAGCACTCAACAGTAGGTGCTCAGCCAGCACCGCTTTCCCTCGCTCGGTCAGACGGTAACGCTGTTTGCTGCTGTGCGGCTTGTCGGGTAGCGTCATTTCAACCATGCCTGCGGTGAGTGCTGGTTGCAGGTACACCGATGTAAAGCTGTCACGATGCTTGAGTTGCAGGCGCGTCTGCAACTCATTTCGGCTGTGTTCACCGTCGATAATCGACAGTAAGCGCAAGACTTGCCCGGTACTTGCCTGGTTCGTCTCAGGTGATGGTTCTGCTTGCTGCCCGGCAGCAGGTCGCCATACGACTGCCGTAAACTGGTTTCCGTCGCGGTCATCCGTCAGATCAATTCGTGACCAGGCATGCAGTACGCGCGGGATGCCAGTGCCCATGCCCCGATACGGAAAAATGTGCATAGCGTGCCCGGCCAGCACTTTGTTGCGCCGATTAGATCGCCCTGCGCGAATTTGTTCTGCGGTCAGGGTATCGGGCAAATGACCCGGGCTGATGATCTCTACCCGGTCGGCAAAGACAAACAACCGGATGGTCGCGTTGGTGAAATAGTCGCGGTGTACCAGCGCGTTGACTAGCAGCTCGACAAAGACATCTTCTGGAATCTCCAGTTGCCCCAAACTGTTAAAACCCTGGTTCCCCTGGACGTGATGCAGGTTACGCTTGATGAAAGCCATACCGCGTTGGTATTGTTCTTCCAGTGAGCCGTCAATGTTTTCGCTGTCACGGTAATGATTCTCGTAAAGCGCCGTACCGGAGAAAGCGACGGCGGCGATTTCACACACAGGCAGACGACGCTACGGATTTTTGCCAAAAAGCAGAAGCCCAACCAGATTAGGGATGCCATGATGGGCAAGCTCGATGTTTTCCATCAATACAGGCAAGGCCAGCTTGGCTTGTTCCGAGCTTTGCTTGTAACGGTGTTCCACATAGCGACCCAAGGCGCGCTCGTCGATATCATCTATGGCAGCATTACGCACCGGCACCTGGTCGGCTTGCAACAAGCCTGACTGCTGAAATAGCCTCTGCATTTCCTCGCGAGCGGTAACGTGACGCTTGTCGGCGCCACTTTTCACCCAAATGCAGCCATGGGTATCTACATAGGGCTTGTTAATGCCCTCGCCCACATCGACCACCATTACCAGACCCTGTGCTGTTTTCACATTACTGGACGCCGGATGAAGTGGTGGACGTACATTTTGCGATGCCGCATTGGAAAGCAGTTGATTGAGCCTTGCAACATCAGCCCGAGTCAGCCCGCTGATCTGTCCATTGTCGGCCACCCCAATAAATAACTGGCCACCAGTATGGTTGGCAAACGCAATCAACTCCGCCGCCAAGGAATCAGCGTTGGTGAAATCGCACTTGAACTGATGACCACTGTCTTCACCGCGCTCAAGGATTTGCAGAAGATTGGCTTCGTTCATCGAGTTATGCAAACCGCGTCTATAGACATGCCAGACTTGATGCGTGTGTCGCATACATCAACCCCGCCGGAGATCGCATCTCCGGTCCAACGCCTCCCTCGTGGAGGCGTTCCTCTTTGTGGCATCTAAATTCTCACTGCGCGCGCTCCTCCATCGTGACAGCTTTTGCCTGTAACTGACAAAAATGACATTCTACCTTCGGGCAGGGTTTCCAGACAGGTGGCGTGTCTTACTATTCATCGTACCAAGACCGCTGGCGAGGTTTTCTACTACAATAAACGTTCGTCTTGATACGCTAAAAATCAGCCAGCATGAGTACAGACCAATGCCCCGTGTGCGGCGCGCCACGAGCGGAAAGAGCGGAAGCCTGTGCCCGGTGTTCATGGGATTTTTCGCCGGTACTGACCGGCGATCCACGCCGACTTGAAGAGCGTCTTCGGCAAGCGCAGAGTGCATGGGAAGTCCTCCAACAGGCAAGGCCGATAGCCATCATTAAGGACGAAAGATGCAAAGAAACCGGTGGCTTGTTTCCGCCAGATGATACGCAAAGTCATTTCAGCGCGAATCGAAAAAAAGCGACAGAAGAATAAAAAAATATTATGGGTGTTGGCGGCACTGTTGTTTATAGCTTTTATACTTATGGTATTCAGCAGACAAGACATAGGCACGACACAGCTACAACAAGCATCCTCTCCCCAGCCCTCCCTCAAATGTTGGGTTCTGGAGACAATGCACCACAGGGTTCCGTACAAACCATTTCTCCAGACAGTAAGGCCGCCGAACCGAGCGATGCTGAAGCGCAATTCAAGCTTGGCAAGACATTTCAAGACAGTCGAGATTTTGTGCAAGCCGTCGCTTGGTACCGTAAAGCGACCGTCCAGGGATTTGCGAAGGCCCAAAACAACCTCGGGGGGATGTACTTCTACGGTCATGGTGTAGCGAAGGATGATGCAGAAGTCGTCAGATGGTACCGAAAAGCCGCCGATCAGGAACTGGGGGACGCCCAATACAACCTCTCTGTGGCGTATATCGAAGGTCAGGGGGTAGCCCAGAATGACACGATAGCCTGTATGTGGGTGATTCTTGCGCTCTCGAAAATAGATCTGACGTCCTCATTTTATTCAATAGCCATATCACTTCGTGAGGAATTGGCCAGTCGTTTAACCAAGCAACAATTCGCGGAAGCACAACGTTTAGCTCAGGAATGGGAAAAATCATATGCCCGTTAAAGGCAGTTCAACTAAATGTTGTCTACCCTATCCCCTTCATTCTCCTTCATCATTCTAGTACACCCATCGCAACCATCCTCGAATCCTCGATGTTCTGCACGAACAACATAAACATGACCCCCGAAGCCCAAGCCCGCCAGCACATCGACCAAAAGCTCGAACAGGCTGGCTGGGCTGTACAGGACAGGAAAGCCGTCAACCTGTCGGCAGCTTTGGGCGTCGCGGTGCGCGAATACCATACCAACACCGGTCCGGCAGATTACGTGCTGTTCGTAGACCGCAAGCTCGTCGGCGTCATTGAAGCCAAAAAGACGCCTCAGGCGAAAACCTTACTGTCACTGAGGGCCAGAGCGAACGTTACGTCATGTCAAGCCTGAAATGGCGCACAGACAACACATCGCTACGCCTTCTGTTCGAGGCTACCGGCCAGATCATCCACTTCACCGACAACAGCGACCCCGCCCCGCGCGCCCGCGAAATTTTCCATTTCTTCAAGCCAGAAACTCTGGAGGAATGGCTGGCGCAGCCCGAAACTCTGCGCCGTCGGCGGCGGGTTTTTCGCTGTCCGCGAGTTCCGTTTTAAGGAAGTCAACCGCTCTGTCATAGGTGATATCTTTCTCCGGCATAACGCCGGAAAGCAGTTCGTCAATCGTGATGGGGAGCGTTCTTATCCACCGAAAGCCCGTTTGCGGGTCGAGTTCAAAACCGATTGCCGCGCCCTCCGGCGCGAGGTTGTTTTTGCCCTGCACGATTGCCCTTGTGTACGGCTTGCCCTTGATACGCCCCACCGTGAGGACGGAACGCGCCGCCGCCTGAATGTCGATACTGCCAAGCCCGCGATACTGGCTCTTGTTCGCGCCTTTGTTCAAGTGACCGATAACCACAACGGCGCACTCCGTTTTCTCCGCGATAGCCGCTATGCGTTTCAGCACGGGGCATATCTCGTTTGCCCTGTGCATATCTACGTCCGCGCCCAAGTACGCTTGAAGCGGGTCGAGGATAAACAGCCTTGCGCCCGTGAGTGTTATCGCCTGTTCAATCCGAATGTCGGAAAGGGAGAGTTCCTTTTCGCTCTCGTCAATGACAATCACGCGCTCACAGTCCGCGCCCGACTGCACAAGGCGGGGCTTCACCGTGTCGCCTAATCTGTCCTCGGCGGTCTGAAAAATGACGCTCATAGGCTCGGCGGCGGTCTTGCTTTCGGGCAAGGTTGCGCCCGTTGTCACGGCGGCGGCTATCGCCAAAACCACCGTTGTTTTTCCGTCGCCGGGGTCGCCCTGAATGACCGTGATTTTTCCGAATGGGATATACGGATACCACAGCTATTTGATTTCTTCCGCTTCCACTTCGTTCATGCGGATTAGCTTCAATGTTTCGTTCTCTGCCATGAAAAATCTCCTTTCAAAGCGAGTGAGGGGCACGGCTCATTTCTGAAACCGCGCCCTCGCTGATGTTGCCGCTCAAAACTTCGGCGGTCTGTCCTCGTCGCCCTCGAAACGAAAGCGGATATTTGCGGGGTCAATGTCGCTGATGTCCTCGTCCGGCTCGTCCAAAATAATCTCGGCTTCACCCGCGAGAAAAGCTGTAATGAGTTGCATTTTGCGGAGCGTGTCCGCGCCGCTGTCGGGGAACGCGATTACCATGATTTTGTTACTGTCCATTGTGATACTCTCCTTTGCTTTTTTAGATTTAGGGATTGCGTTTATCTATGTGAAAAGCCCCTCGGCGGCGACGTCTGGCCGCAAAGGGGCTTGAAAATTTATGAGGAATTGTTCACGGTTTTATGCTATACTATTAGGGCTGAACAGAGCGGGAACGAGGGCTTTTTCACACGCTTCCTTGAAGCGTGTGACCCACTCTGACGGTTAGGCTACGCCATAACCGCCGTGGGCGCTGCCGCGGGCTTACCGCCACGGGCGGGGTTGCGGCTGGTCGGAGAAGCCGCCGCATTCCCGCGCCACGACAGCAAGTGAACCGTATACATGTCGGCGCGTCGTTTTGTCCTCGTCCGTGGACAACGCAATGGGGCGAGAGATACAGCTAACATGTGATTAGAGAGGCGTTTTAATGAACACTATCAGAAAGCATATACTCTTGTTCTTCTATATTTTCACTTTCCTCTTAACGGGTATCTTTTTCTTTGTGCCTGCGCTTCTGCTCCCAAACGTTTCATTTCCGTTTTTTCAACTGCCCCCTGCGATTATTGCGTTCGCAATGGTCGTGATGTTAGATAGGTCGGATGGAATCAAAAATTTTTGCAAAAGTCTATTTCCGGTTGGCTTTCATTTGGAATGGGTATTGGCGAGTGCGCTGCTGCCTCTCGCGATAGTTCTCACGGCTACAATAGTAGAAAGCGTAATGTATAGACGAGGATTTAATTCATTCCAGGTACTTGCTCCCGGCGCTGTCATGGCGATGGCGATTGGCGTCATTGGAGAAGAAATAGGGTTTCGGGGTTATCTGCTACCGTTGTTATTGAAACAACATAACAGTCTCAAAACCAGCATTATTTTAGGGGTGCTTTGGGCGTTTTGGCATGCGGCATACTATGGCGAGGGGTTTGGCTTTTTGCTGTTTGCCGTGGGGACGATTGCACTGTCAATTATTATGACTTGGCTTTACCACAAAAGTAATGGGAATGTTATTGCCGCCGTATTGTTTCATTTTTCGATGAACTTTTGTGCTGCGATTATCCCCGAAAGCAAAATGTCGGACTTAACGCGCAGGGCGATTTTTGCTGTGGTAAGTATGGTGCCGGCCATCATTCTGATATTTGTTTCTCCTGTATTCCGATCAAAGAAAAATGGTGCATAAGTTCCACTATGTTAGGCAAAACCCAAGATAAGGACTATGATAAGTAACACCTAAAACCGCTCTTGCCACTTGCTTTCTCTTTACTGGTTCGTCTCCATTGGTAAGGCGGCTTTTTCTCTCCCCGCAATCCTCGGCTCTTGTTTCGGCAAATTGCTTACAGGAACAAACACGCCTTTTGAAATATCCTCGGCGCAGAGCGCGTTTTTCCTCGCGCCCATTTCCGCTTTTTTCTCCGTCTTGATTTTGTCCTCATACCGCTTTTGCGCCCCGCTTGCCTTGCGCTGTAGATAGTTGCGGTGAAACCGGTCCTTGCGTTCCTCGCGCTTGCGGATTTCTTCCAGTTCTTCCGGCATTAGGTTCACTTCCCCGAAATGCGGGGGAACATACTTACCGACGAAATTGAAGAAGATTTCTACCTCTTGCGTCGTCTGAATACTGCCCTTGCGGTCGCACTCATGCACAAGGATTTTTTCAATAAATTCAAGGAGCATGGGCGTTGTCAGCGTGTCAAAGTTCTCGTACTTTTCCACAAGGGCAATAAACTTGTTCGCTGATTTCCGGCTTTTCTCATAGCCGCCGATGGACGCTTCAAGCCCTTTGATTTCCTCGGATAATTCGCCCTGTTCTTTGGCGTATTGCGTGTCGAGAGCGGCGTATCGCGCTTCGGGCAGCTTGCCAAGTATGCTGTCCTCGTAGATTTTGCAAATCAGCTTTTCCAGTTCGGCGGCGCGTTTCTGCGCCACGGCAAGCCGCTTTTTCTTCTTCGCCATGTCGCCGTTCTTCTGAGTTTCCTGCGCGTCCAACACCATCTTGATAAATTCGGCGCGGTCATTTTTGGAATACTCCGCTATGGCGCGGAGCATATCGGCAATCAAAGTCATAACAACGTCGGCGTTAATGCGGTGCTGTGTCTTGCAAAGTTCCCCGACAGGCACTTTGGAATATTGGGAACAGGTGTATTGCGCTATGCGCTTGCCATTGTTCGTGCGGTGGACGTACATCTTGCCGCCGCAATCGGCGCAATAGAGAAGTCCTGTCAGCGGGTGGGCTTCGCCTCAGCCGTTCGGGTATCGCCGCACGTTGGCGCGAATACGCTGAACATTGTCGTAGGTGTCTTGGTCGATAATCGCTTCATGGATATTCTCAAAAATCGTCCATTCGCTCTCGTCCACATAGCGGCTTTTCTTGTCCTTGAAGTGCTTGCGGGTTTTGAAGTTGCAAGTATGCCCTAAATATTCGCGCCGTTTGAGGATATGAACGACAACGGACGAACCCCACCCGCAAGGGTCTTTCACGGTCTTGTTTTTGTTCACGCCCTCGCCATGCCGCGCCAGATGCACGGACGGTATTTCAATCTTCTGTTCCGTGAGTTTACAGGCGATTTGATACGGCCCGTAGCCCTCTAAGGTCATGCGAAACATACTCTTTACGACTTCGGCGGCTACTTTTCGTCCACAATCCAGTTTTCCCGCTTCTCGTCCCACAAATAGCCGTAGGCGACGGTTCCCGTACAGTGCTTGCCGCTCATGCCCTTTGTCTTAAAAGAGGATTTCAGCTTGCAGCTTGTATCGCGGGCGTAAAATTCATGGAGAATATTGCGGAACGGGGTAAAATCGTCCTCGCCGTTAATGGTGTCAAGCCCGTCATTCACGGCGATTAGGCGCGTTTTGTTTTCCCGCATGGTTCCATGCACAGGCCGACGCGCAAATAATCCCTGCCAAGGCGCGAAACGTCTTTGCAAAGACACACGCCGACGTTGCCGCTCTCTATCTCGTCCATCATCTTTGAAAAGCCGGGGCGGTTTGCGCCAAACCGTGTGCCGCTTCTTTCGTATATAGAAAATGCTCTAAATGGCTTATCTATCAATGCTGATAAATAAGTCTTTTAGAGCATACAACACTGCCTTCAGACTTTGCCGGAGCGGGCGCAACGGTTACGCCCTCCGGTATCGGCGCGCTGTAACTGATGCGCGTGGGGAAAGCGATCTGCCCTCTGAGTCAGAATAGTTGTCGCCTCGTTAGAATCATCAATCTGAGAGCAATACAGGAAGAACGAAGTGGCAAGATACGGACAAAATTTCAAGGACAGAGCGGTAGCACGGTTGTTGCCGCCTGAGAGTGCTCCGGTGGAGTCGGTGGCTCGAGAACTGAGCATCTCGGGCTCGAGCTTGGAGCGTTGGCGTGCGGCGGCCCGGTTCGAGGCGGTACTTGCGAGCGCGGCGCTCGATGAGGCGAGCAAGAACGCATGGTGCCGGGAACACAAGGGTTGATTGCCTGTAACGCCTCAATCGCGCAGAGCCTGTGCGGGCGAGTGTCGATAGATCAAGGCGGCTGGCACCAATGATGCCGCTGTTGCAATCACGAGCCATTGCAGCATGGTCCACCAATCTTCTGTTGCCATTTCCACGGGCAAAGCAAATCCGCTTTGTGCCGCGATTTGTGTCGATATGATTTGGGCCGCCCAATACCCCAATAACATGCCCGCCGCGATACCCGCCAAAACAAGCGTAACGAATTCAAACCACACAACAATGAATAACGCGTGACGGGGCGCGCCAAAAGCCCGCAGCGCGGCGATCTGTCGTTTGCGTTGATTGACATGCACCACCGCAACCAGAATGACGCATAAGCCCACCAGTAATTGCGTTCCCCAGGCAATGACGCTCAGCAAATGGCGCACATTCCCCAGCAAACCATAAAGCCGTGTCAGGACTTCCGCCGGAAAAACGGCAATGCTGTTTCCGCTGCGAAATTGCGTGCGTAACTGATAAGCGCCCGCGACGCTTTTCGGTTTGACGACAATGGCGGATACCCCGGTTTTATGCGCGAGATTTTGATACGGGTGATCTTCCACGGCAATATCTGGATCATCGTCATCATGGCGCGAATCTTCCTCGATGTCATGAACATGCCATATCGTTTCGATTGGAACCAATATTGCCTTATCCCATGCGTTATTCTGTTTGGGGAGCATACCGACAACGGTGTAGATTATTTTGTCATGGGCGTGCGCGCCTTCTTGTCCAAACTGACCGTGCAAGGGTTTTATCGTGTCGCCAACTTTTAATCCCGTCGAAAATCCGACCACCGCTTCAAACCGCGCTGAAAACAGATGCCCCGCCGCCAGCGGACGCTGCCCACCCTGGGTGATCAGCGTCCCGGTTGTACCGATGATGGGCATCCCCAGATAAAAATCGCCGAATGCCAATGGTGCGCTCCAGGCAACGAGCGGATGCTGTTCAAGTCGCTGCGAGTATTGGGCGGGCAGCAGCGGCAACAAGGCAGGTTGCAGAAAAACGGACGATAAAACTAATTGCGTTTCGCTGCCCGGCGCGCCGACGATTAAATCGAACGGTTCAGCGGCGCGCGCGCTCCCCAAACGCAAGGCGCGTTCCTCCAGACTGACGGTGATATTCAACGCCGTTGCCGCCATAATGAGTATGGATAGAATAAATGCACCCGCCCATAAACGGCGAAAATCGGCACGCAGTATGCTAAACGGTATCATGTGAAATCACGCTCCGTTTCATTGACGCCATCTTTGATCAAGCGGCCATTTTCAAGCGTCAGGCATCTTGTCATGCGTCCCGCCAGACGGCGATCATGCGTTACCGCCAGCAAAGTCATCTGTTGTTCTTTGACGAGATCAAGCAATAATTCAATCACCTGTTCTCCGTTCGTCACATCGAGACTGGCGGTCGGTTCATCGGCAATCAGCACGGGCGGAGACATCAACAGGGCGCGCGCGACAGCCACCCGCTGCATTTCACCACGAGATAATTTTTCGATGGGGCGCGATCCGGTATGTACGTCGATACGATCGAGCAAATCGGAAGCCTTGCGTTTTAATTCGCGCGGTAAATGCCAATAGCGAAATCGCGCGGGCAGGAGGATATTTTCAAACGCGCTCAATCCGGGATAAAGATGAAAATCCTGCATCACCAAGCCGATATTTTCCGCGCGCCATTGGTCTTTTTGCGCTTCCGGCAAAGTATTCAGATTGATCTCATCCCAGCAGACGCTGCCTGTTGCGGGATATTCCAGGCCGCTGATGATGCTCACCAGCGTCGTTTTCCCCGAACCCGACGGTCCCAGAATGGCAACCGCCTCGCCTTGCCCGATCTGGAGGCGCGGCAATTGCAATACAGGCGCGTCGCAGTTCGGGTAACTGACCGAAATATCTTTTAGTTCGAGTATTGGCATGGATTATGGCGTACTGAAACTTGCCTGGCGCAAACGTAATAAACTCACAAAACCGCTTTCCGGGTCTGTCCATGAACCATATTCCAGTATGCCCTCAACGCTGATCTGGCGGCTGTTCTGGACAAAGGTCTGTCGTTTTGTCAGATAGACGACCAGAATATCTTCAGGCCAATCCGCATCGCTTGAACAAAACGGGCAGAGCGCCATCGGCGCTCTGGTAAGCACGAAAAACTGTGATTCGGCTTTGAGCGGCGGGGCCATAAAGCCTTTGATGCGCACTGTTTTTCCAGACAGCCTTTTGACTTTTTCGGAAAACTCAAAACCCAACACCCCTGTTTTGCCATAAAACTCATCGAAGGTCATGAGTTCAGCCGCCTGAACACGAGAAACCAGCAGACAAATCAGAAACGCCCCGCACAAGCGCCAGAGGAACAAAGCGGAAGGCGCTTTTAACGCCTTCCGTAAACACAGGCAAATCAAGACCGCCTCACCGCTGATGGCCTAACGCTAACGCGCGTACCATGATTTTGAAGAGGTCGCTGTTTTCCATATAGCCTTGAATCTGCTCAGCTCCGGGACCGCTGCCCTGCACAATCATTTCATCGACGGCATGGACTCCGGTATCCGCGCTGCGCGGCAAATTGCCCTCACGCAACACCGCACCGGGAACATCCTTGTAGACCTGATTGGCGACATATTGATCTTTTTCATTTTTAATTGCCGGCACAAACAGCCCGTCGAGTTTGGGGCGGAAAGTTTCGTAATAATCCGGGAAGACCGTGAAAAATACCGCCAGACGTTTGGAAACGTTGACGTTGTCGGGATAGCCGTCGTGATTCATGTCCTTGTAATCGGGATAACCGGCAGCCTGATAAACGCCGACCTTTTCGCGCATGTCCGTACCCGGCTTGCTGTCGTCAATGGTGCCGACAATGGATAGGCCGTGCGTGTGATCTCCTGTGACGATAATCAGGGTATCAGGATGTTTTTCGGCAAATTTCCGGGTAATCGCCACAGATTGATCAAGCATGATGGTGTTATACAACGCACGCTCCCAGTCCAGCGGATGTGAGGCTTTATCAATCAGCGCCGACTCGACCACCAGGAAGAAACCTTCCTTGTTTTTCGACAGAACCTCCAGCGCGGTTTGCGTCATTTCCGTCAAATCAGGCTGATTGGGGAATTTTTTTGTTGAACTGTTTTCCAGGAAACGACGATCCAGAACATCGTTCATGTTTCCGGTGTGGAAAAGCCCCAGCAATTTATCGCTTTTTCTGCCATTTGCATTCAACTCTGTCGCGTCTGTCACCAGCGCATAACCGGCCTGTTTGAATTTTGCGATGTAATCGGTTTCATCAGTGCGTTTCGAGCCAGGGGTCGATTTGGGCAGGAAATAAGCCGAGCCTCCGCCAAGGATGACTTCGGGTTGAACCTTGTAGAACATCTCCACGATTTCCGGCTTGTCCGCGCGGCGGCGGGTATGCGCTACGACAGCGGCGGGCGTGGCATCTTCTATTTCAGCGTCTGAAACAACACCGACCGACATTTTGGTATTGCGCCGGATGAGTTCTGCCAGCGTTTCCTGTTTGGGATGTTCCAGTGAATTTTTGGCGCGGCTGACATAGACCCCCAGGGCATTGACCGCGGATTTATGCCCGGTCATATACGCGCTCATGGTATTGGCGCTGTCGGCGGCAATCGAATCTGTGCTGGAGGTGCCAATGGTTCCCATATATTTGAGATCATCCATTGCCAGCCGCCCGTTGGCTTTGCCTTCCGTCACGCCCTTGGAGAGAATTCTGGCGCCCGTTCTGTGCGCGACAGACAAACCATCGCCAATGAACAGAATGACATTTTTAGCCTGCCGCTCTTTCAGTGTCGGATAGATTTCCCAAGCGACCTCGGCTTTTTCTCCGTTTGCGGAAACGGTGACCGTGTAGCTTCCCGGCTGCTGGATACGGGCATCGCGCACCCATACGGCGGAAGCGTCGACCTCTTTTTCCCGGCCAATAAATTCGCCGGCATTGCCCAATACCTGTTGGTAATCTTTTCCGTTGATTTTGATGTCAACATTCGACGGGGAGACAACCCCTTTGAATTCAACCTTGAAATCAAACTTACCCCCCGTAACCATCGTTGCCCGATCAATCGGATAGATGGTCTGTGCATGGATCGCAGCCGACAAAAGGATGGGGATGAGGCAAAACGGGACGAAACCGATCTTCTTCATGGCAATACTCCGTTGGGTTGATTTTTTCATCCTACGTTCTGTTCGTGACCGTCTTGTGACAGTGGCTGGAACTTCAGGCAAGCTGCGTCGATTTTTCGCGCTCAAACACCGTGGCACAGCTCCAACAAGCAGCTCAACTTCCTCCAGCACATCGTCAGTCAGCATGTTGAAAGTCGATGGCAAAGCCGCCGTGGTCTTGCCGGATAACGTACTGTTTGAAGGCGGAGCCGGGGAGAAAATCCGCCGCAAACTGCTGGAGACCTGTGATGTACACACCATCCTGCGCCTGCCCACGGGCATTTTTTACGCGCAGGGCGTTAAGGCCAATGTAATTTTCTTCGACGCCAAACCCAAGGACGGCCAGATCCATACCAAAGGCGTGTGGTTCTACGACCTGCGCACCAACAAGCATTTCACGCTGAAAACCCGCACGCTGAAACTCGATGATTTGCAGGATTTCATCGCCCGCTACAACCCGGACAACCGCCACGTACGCGCCGAAACGGAACGCTTCAAATACTTCGCCTACGACGAACTGATTGCCCGTGACAAAGCCAGTCTGGATATTTTCTGGCTCAAAGACAACAGCCTGGAAAACCTCGACGACCTGCCGCCGCCCGAAGTGCTGCAACAGGAAATCATCGAGCATCTGGAAGCGGCACTCGCCTCTTTCCGCGACGTTGCGGCAGGCTTGGCGTCGAAGTAAGCCGCCGAATCGTTTCAGCGACTTCCCGACGCCGCCGGGCGCAGCACAATCAGCGTGATTTCCGACGGGCGGCCGAGGCGTACCGGGAAGCCGTTCCACAGTCCCGTGCCATTGCTCACATAGAGTTTCATCGCGCCGACCTGATACACACCCGACACGAACCCATCGTTCACCGCCTGGACGATGAGATGCAGGCCGGCGATCTGTCCGCCGTGCGTGTGGCCCGAAAGCTGCAAATCGACGCCGGCTTCGGCATTCTTCCCGGCCTCGCGCGGCTGGTGGGCCAAGAGAAGGGTGAAAGCATCTTTCGGCGCGCCGGACAGCGCCGCTTTTATGTCCGGCGTCGGCAGGCCGAAACGCGCCGCGTTGCGGTCCGTGGTTCCCGCCACCACCAGCACGCGGCCATTTTTTCTGATCACGACATGTTCATTGCTCAACATGCGCAGCCCCAGTTTTTTGAACGCCGCCATCCATGCCTGGTAGTTCGAGTAGTACTCGTGGTTTCCCGGAATGGCCAGAACGCCGAGAGGCGCTTTCAGGTCACGCAAGGGCGCAACGTCGTTGGCGCGATTGGCCGGAGTGCCATCGACAAGATCGCCGGTAATCAGAATCAGATCGGGCGCCAGCGCATTGGCTTTATCCACCACGGCCCGTTGCCACGGCGCCTGGAGCAAGCGGCTGGCGTGCGTGTCGGTAAGCTGAACGAGGCGCAGGCCGTCCAGTTCCGCCGGCAGACGATCCAGCGCTATTTCCACCGTGCGCACATCCGGCACGCGGGTGGCCTGCCAGACGCCGATCGCAGAAAGAAGTAACGCTGCCGCAGCCAGACATCCATTCAAGTGAGCGACCGTGATCGGCAATGCCGGGCGAATGCCTGTCGCTTTGCCGAACACGAAAAGCAGGAGAGCGCCCACATCTTTCAACAACAGGAAGATGGCCAGCAAAACAAAGGCGCCGAACAGCCAGCCCAGGACGACCACTACGGTGAATGGCACTTCGGGCGACGAAAGATTGCCGAAGGACAAACGGTTGAGCAGGTGAATCTGGGAAACCGCCACGACGACCAAGGCAGCCAGACACTTGCTCCCTATGGGCCAGGGCAGCGCCGGGACGAATCGGATGATGATATAGAGACAAATGACGCCAGTGAATACGTGAAACATTGCTAAACCTTTGGCTTATTGCGCCGGCGAATGCCGACAACCAACGCATAACTTTAACCCAGAAACCGCAATTGACCACGGCGGACACAATTATCCGCGCCACCGATCACTGATCGATGGCGCCCGATTTCATTTATCCTTTGCTTCAGCGCCGCTTACGTGAAGCGCTACCTTTGCCTTGTCCAGAATTTCCCGAATGGTTTCAGGCGGCTGACGGTCGGTAAACAGCGCGTCGATCTCGGAAATATGCCCGAGGCGGACCATCGGACTGCGGCTGAATTTGGTATGGTCGGCCACCAGCAACACGTGGCGCGAGTTCTCGATGATGGCCTGCGCCACGCGCACTTCACGGGAATCAAAGTCGAGCAGCGTGCCATCCTCGTCGATCCCCGAAATGCCGATGATGCCGTAGTCGACCTTGAACTGCCGGACGAAGTCGACCGTCGATTCGCCGATCACGCCCCGGTCGCTGCGCACCACGCCTGCGGAGACAATCACCTCGAACTCCGCATTGCCGCATAGCAGCCCCGCCACGTTGAGGTTGTTGGTGACGACACGCAGTTTCTTGTGGCCGTGTAACGCCTTGGCGACTTCCTCGGTGGTCGTTCCGATGTTGATGAACAGCGAAGCGTTGTCCGGAATGAAATCCGCCGCCATCTTCGCAATACGGATTTTTGCTTCGTGATTGAGCACCTGCCGCGTCGTGTAATCGACGTTCTCCGTGCTGGAAGCCAAGCCCGCACCCCCATGGTAGCGCCGCAAAAAGCCTTTTTCGCACAGTTCGTTGATGTCACGCCGGATGGTCTGCACGGTCACTTGCAGCAACCTGCTCAGTTCCTCGGTCGCCAGAAAACCGTTACGCTTGGCCATCTCGAGAATTTCGAGATGACGCGGATTGAGATTCGCCTGCGAAATTCGACTCTTCATTCGTGCCCTACGCCCCCATGACCCATTATTCTGTCACGAAGTTTAACGCAGTCCATTGAGCGCTTGTTCCACTTACGGCAAAAAGCCTTCCAACCTCAGCAGCGCTTTTTTCTTGTCGACCCCGCCCGCGTAGCCGGTCAGGGCGCCGCTTGCGCCCAGAACGCGGTGGCAGGGAATAATCAGGGATATCGGGTTGTGACCCACGGCGCCCCCGATGGCGCGGGCGAACTGTCGTTTGCCATGCGTTGCGGCGAGCTGGCTGGCAATGGCGCCGTAGCTGCTTGTCTGACCGTAGGGTATCTGGAGCAATAGCCGCCAGACTTCCTGCCTGAATTCAGAGCCTTGCGGCGCGAGTTTGCCGGGGAAAGCCCGGTTTTCTCCCTGAAAATAGCCATCGAGCCAGACGCGAAGCTGCGCCAGGATGGGATAATCGGGGGTGAGTTTCCAAGCTTCGGTGCCAGCGGGGAAATACTTCTGGCCGTCGAACCACAGGCCGATGAGCGCATCATCCTGCGCGGCAGCAGTGATGTTGCCCATGGGGGCAGGGTAGCGGGAGGTGTGGATGGTCATGCTTTCTCCTGATTGAGCGAGTTCCATAGATTGATGCTTGCGTACGAGCGCCAGGGTTTCCAGGCTTCGCTGAGTTCGAGTATCTGTTTGGCGGCGAGTGGTTCGAGCGCCTTCCTGATGCCGTAGTCGGTATGAGGAAAAGCGTCGGGCCAGCCAAGCGCACGCAGGGCAACATAGTTGACCGTCCAGGTACCGAAGCCGGGGAGAGCGAGAAGCTTTTCCATTTGCAAAAGGGGATCGGCGGTGAGGTTGAGTTGCAAATCACCGTTCTGAATGCCTTGCGCCAGCGTCCCAATGCAGCGTGCGCGTGCGCCGGTGATGCCAAGCGCGCCGAGGTGATCCTCTATGGGGTGCGATAGCCGGGCGATGGTTTGTGCGGAGGGGAACAGACAGCGCAGATCGTCGAAAGGCGTGGTGATGGGGGCGCCGAAGGTTTGGGCGACGCGGTGCGCCAGGGTTTGGGCTGCCTTGACCGTGACTTGTTGGCCGAGAATGGCCCGGACGGTCATCTCAAAAGCGTCAAAGCAGCCGGGTACGCGGGTTCCGGAAACGTAGCAACCCGGTTTGTGCTGGTTCATGACCTCCAGACTGCGGTCAATGACAGCAGGGTTGGCGTTGAGGTCGAACAGGTGGCGCACGCGGGCGAGCACCTTTGCGAGTACGGGCAGGAGGCTGCTGGCGACGGTGACTGCCAGCGCGTGTTTTTTGGGGAGGTGGGACACCTGTATCCAGCCGGTGTGGGTGACATCTTTTTCCCCGGCTATCCGCACAGTGCGGCGGTAGCGCTCGTTCTGGACGGATTCAACGCCGTCGATGACGCGCCCGGCCAGGAAGTCGAGCAGGGTCTGCCAGCGGTAGGGCGGGCGATAACCGAGCAGCACGGTGATACTCTCCTGCGGATCGGCACTTTGCGCGGTGCCGCTGCCCCGGCGAAAGTCACGCGGGGCAAGACGGTAGTGTTTCCTGAAAAGCTCGTTGAAGCGGCGGACGCTTTTGAACCCTGCGGTAAATGCGATATCCGTGATGGGGAGTATGGTATCGGTGAGCAGATTCTTTGCCAGCAGGAGCTTGCGGGTTTGCAGATAGCGCACGGGGGAGACGCCGTATGCGTCCGCGAAGATGCGGCGAAACTGGCGCTCGCTGATTTGCAGGCGCTGGGCGAGGGCCGCAATATTGTTGGCCGCCTGTTCGTCTTCTTCAATGATCAGCGCCGCGCGTCGGGCGGTGCGGGCGGGGGCATCGACGGGTGCTTCACCAGGCGCCAGTTCCGGGCGGCATTTGAGGCAAGGTCTGAAGCCCTGGGCTTCTGCCGCGGCGGCGCTTGCGAAGAAGGTGCAGTTTTCTGCGCGCGGCGTTTTGACGCGGCAGACCGGGCGGCAGTAGATACCTGTTGTTTTGACGCCGATGAAAATGCGTCCGTCAAAGCGCGCGTCATGCGAACAGAGAATCGCATAACAGGATTCATGGTCGAGCTTGAGGGGATTGAGCGGGGAAAGCATGAAGATATTGTACCGATTGCGTGCACCAATACTGGCGGAAATCGGACACCATAATTCATCGTAAAACTAACTCCGGTTGAAACCTCGCCCGCAAGAAAGGTGGGAGCCATACTCCAGCCTGAAGGCCGGGGTTTCGGCGACCGTTTTGGGAGGGGATGCAAACCCCTTCCAAAACACGTTAGACCGACAGGCCTGAAGGCCTGTCGCTAATTTCTTGCTGTACCACGGCATCAAAAACGAGATTCCAGGCATCAGGCGCGCCAGCAGGATAAATACCGCGAGCCGCTTCTGCGTGTAACGGGAAATCGTATAGGCCGCGGGCAGGCCGAAAAGGAGCGAAAAACCGACGGCCAGACCGCCGTCGTATACGCTCCATCGGGTTCCCGCGCATAAGCACGGGTGTCTACGCTTACCCTGTTCACGATGCCATAGCCATCGCCGTCGCAACCACCCTGAAGTGGGGTCCGGCACTTGGCATACAGGAAGTCGTTTTCTGCTGCTTTTCGGCTTCGGATATTCTCATTTACGAGCAAGTGCTTGCGCAGAGTACGGTTTGACCCATCACTTCAGGATGGTGGCTACAGCGATGGCTCTGTTCTGTCTCTATAGAGCGTCTTGATATGAACGAAAACGCTTTATACTTCTTGAATTACAAAGAAACTTTACCAGGGGAGCTCCAGTCCGTTGGAAGCAGGGGGAAACCAGAGCGCTGGTTACCGGCTTCGGGCCTTTTCGGAGCTTTCCTGGAATCATGAGGAATTGCGGCATATGAACCCCGCTTCAAATTACGAGGAACTCAAAGCCATCATCGCAGTGAACTATCCGGATTTGTCCGAACACCTCAAGCGTATCGCCAGGTTTTCGCTCGTACATCCGAACGATCTCGCGCTCGGGACCGTGGCGTCGGTCGCCAAATCGGCCGAAGTGCAACCATCGGCGGTCATCCGCTTCGCTAATGCCCTGGGTTACAACGGTTTCTCCGAGATGCAGCGGATTTTCCGCGGCAACCTCCTTCAGCGCTCGGACAATTACCGCGAGCGCATCATGCAGATGCGCAGCCAGCGGGCCGACGGCGACAAGAGTCCTGTGGGTGTGTTGCACCAACTGGTCAGCGACGCAGTCGGCGATCTGGAAAAAATGGAAGAAAGCATCGTGTCCGCCGACATTGCCGTCGCCGCCGAACTCATCGCGACCTGTCCGCGCATTTTTCTCCTTGCGCAGCGGCGCTCGTTCCCGATCGTCAGCTATCTCGGCTACGCCTTGAGCCGCCTGGAACTGCGCACGCATCTGCTCGACGGCGTCGGCGGTCTACTGAAAGAAAGTCTTGGCGCGATCTCGCAGGGTGATGTGCTGATCGTTGCCAGCTTCCTCAACTATTCTCCCGAGGTGATCGACGCGGCCGCCAAGGCGCACGGCGCGGGAATAGCGGTAATCGCGATCACCGATTGGCCGCTCTCGCCGCTCAAGAATTCCTCGCGCATCTGCCTGGAGGTGGCCCGGGACTCGACGCGGGCGTTCCGTTCACTCGTCGTGCCGATGTGCCTGGCGCAGACCCTCGTCGTCCAGGCGGGTTATTATCTGGCCGAGCAGAAACAAAGCACACCTGTCAAGGCCAGGAGGCCGCGCAAGAAAGCTCCATGAAACGGAACCGTGACCTGATGGTCAAGTGGCAGTCGATCTCTACGGCAACAGATGCCTTGAGAACAACATGCTTTTCTTGGAAGTACCTGTATGGATCGTCGGCCAATACTGCGATCACAATGCATACCGCATTCCGCCATCCACAAACAAAACATGACCATTGACAAAGTTGGAAGCACCAGACGAAAGAAAGATCGCCGCGCCAATCAGGTCCTCGGGTTTCCCCCAACGCTTGGCCGGGGTGATGCTTTCGATCCACGCGTTGCGCTCAGGATCCTGCGATAACGGCAAAGTCATTTCGGTAAGCATATATCCGGGGGCAATGCCATTGACCTGAATATTGTATTTCGCCCATTCCACGCACATGGCTCTCGTGAGAAGGACGAGCCCGCCCTTGGCGGCGGAATAGTTGGCAATTTCAGGCCTCGGCCTTTCGCAGTTGATTGAGCAGGTATTGATGATTTTCCCAGCCCCCCTCGGAATCATGCGCCGCGCGATAGTCCTTCCTACGATGAAGGCCGAAGTGAGATTGGTGTCAATCACTGCCCGCCATGATTCCTCGGGCATGTCTACGAGTGACGCCCGTCGATGGATGCCCGCGTTGTTGAACAGAATATCCAATGGCGAGACATCTTTCTCGATTCTGGCCACGGCATCTTCCGCTGCCGCCGCATCGATGACATTGAAAGCCGCCGCACTGGCATCCAGTCCTTCCTTGCGGAGAGTTTCGGCGGCCGTATCTGCTACTTCGGCAGTGAGGTCGTTGATGATGACACGCGCTCCTCCCATGGCGATGCCCCGCGCAAAGGCGAAGCCAAGACCTCTCCCGGCCCCGGTGACCAAGGCCGTTTTCCCGCTTAGATCAAACATCCCAGACATTTTGGCGTCCTTTCATCGAAAAGCCCTGGCTTGATCAGTCAAGGCTGGCATTAAATCAATATGTAACAAATATAATAATACTTCTATTTACTTTTAAGATTGGAATGTATATTCTTAATCATACGCTGGCCAGATCGTTGGGGCGGAACAAAACTTCTAATTAATTGGGTCACGAGGTCAAAGCAATGAATACTCCTACCTCCGCAAGTCCTCTCGGGCAAACCACTTCAAATTTCATTACCGACTTCTGGAACGATTCCTGTTCAGTCGATGAACTCAACTACGCCATTGCGTGCGGCGGCGTCGGGGCTACTACCAATCCAAGCATCGTTTTGGGTGTCCTGAAAAAAGAACTGGCGTCCTGGCGCGGCACGCTTTCGCGAATCTTCGTCGAGAACCCGACCTGGGGCGAAGAGCAAATCGCCTGGAAGCTCATTGAGGAAATGGGACTGAAGGGTGCGCAATTACTGCTGCCAATCTTCGAAAAAAATAGCGGTAAATGTGGCAGGCTGTCGATGCAGACTAATCCCAGCTTCTATCGCAACCCCGTAGCGCTCGTTGAACAAGCCGTGCACTTCAATTCGCTGGCGCCAAACATTCAGGTCAAGATTCCGGTCACCGCCGCCGGAATCCCGGCTCTGGAAGAAGCGACGTATCGCGGCGTGACGATCAATGCCACCGTTTGCTTCACGGTACCGCAAGCAATAGCAGTCGCTGAGGCTGTGGAACGGGGCTTGAAACGCCGTGCGCAGGAAGGCAAGGATTGCGCTATCTATCCGGCCTGCACCATCATGGTCGGCCGCCTGGATGACTGGATGAAGGTTCTTGTACAACGGGACAAGATCGCACTGACACCCGGATACGCGGACTGGGCTGGTGTCGCGGCGATGAAGAAGGCTTATGCGATCTTCAAGCAACGCGGCTATCGGGCACGCCTGCTGGCGGCCGCCTATCGTAGCCATCTGCATTGGTCACAGTTCATCGGCGGTGATGTCATTCTGACGATTCCTCATGAATGGCAGCTTGTATTCAATCAATCGAAAGTACCTGTCGTCGAGCGCATGTCACAAGCCGTCGATCCCAAGATCATCGACGAGCTTTACGACCTGATTCCCGATTTCCGGCGCGCCTACGACGAAAACGGCCTGAGTATTGACGAATTTGATGGCTATGGCGCCACGGCGCGCACATTGCGCGGTTTCTGCGATCACTACCACGAGCTCCTGGCGATTGTCCGTGATTCGATGATTCCGAATCCAGACAAAAAATAGCAGCGACAGTGCGTCAAATGGTTCGGATGACTGATAGTTAATGTTCAAAGGAGGTAAATCGATAAGAAATCAGTATTAATGTGCTCGATTGTCTTGAATGTTTCAGAACGATATTCAATCAATGCGCGGCTCTTCTTGGCCGTAATTATCATGAAAAGGGAGAATCAGATGAAACACTGGTATCTAATCGTCGGCGCTGTTCTGGTCAGCGCCATGCTTGCACCAAACTTGGGTGTTGCTCAAACCTATAAAAAGCAGACCATCATGGCGGCTTCCGCCAATACGCCGGGCAGCAATCACGGCGTTTTGTTGAACAGATTCAAGGATATCGTCGAAAAAGAGTCCAATGGGGCTGTTACCGTCAAAATATATCTGGGCGGCACCATGGGCGACGAAGTCGCCAACGTCAAGCAGTTGCGCAATAAAGAATTGCACATCGGCACCTTGTTCTCGGGCAATCTGACTCCCAACGCGCCGACAGCCAATGCGCTGTGCCTGCCTTATCTGTTTACCAGCATGGATGAGGCTTATGCCGTGCTCTCCAACGAGGATTTCCTCAAGGAACTCGCCGATGATGTCGCCAAGGAATCCGGCACACGCCCCCTGGGCTGGATGATCGGCGGCTGGCGCAGCATCACCAACTCCAAGAAACCCATCAATACGCTGGAAGACATGCAGGGCTTGAAAATCCGCGTTTCTCCCACGGCTATGCAACTCGCGGCATTTCGAGCTTTCGGCATCGAGCCGCATCCCATGGCCTGGTCCGAAGTGTTTAATGCATTGCAACAAGGCGTGGTCGACGGTCAGGAGAACATGTACGTTACCAACCGGGACAACAAGTTCTGGGAAGTTCAGAAATACATGACGGAAATCCACTACATGTTGTGGATCGGCGCGGTTCTCGTCAGTGACTCCTGGTACAAGAGTCTGGACGCGGACACCCGTGCGCTGGTTGAAAAGGCTGTCAAAACCGCTCAAAACGAACAGTGGGCCGCTGCTGAAAAAGTGGAATCCGACAGCAAGAAGCTGACTATTGACAACGGTATGCAGGTCACCATCCTCGATCCGAAAGAAGAGGAGCGCTGGAAGGAACGCGCGCGCAGCATTTGGCCAGACTTCGTAAAGACTCCCGAGATGAAGTCACTATCCGACAAGGCCCTGGCGATCATCGCGGCAATGCCGAAAAAATAAATGCGGTCCGGCGGTGACGGAAGGAAATGTTTTTCGTCACCGTCCCTCATTGCCTCCTATTGCCTCCGTGTTTTCCCGACGCTCTGCGTCGGGATGGATGAGGAAAACCGGATATGCCATTTCTAAAAAAACTGTATTTCAATTTCGAGACCTACATTTGTGTCGCTCTGGTCGCTATCATGATTGTCAGCCTGACGGCGCAAGTGGCAGTGCGTATCGTGACCGGAGGCGCGGTCGCATGGGCCGAGGAGATCAGCCGCTATTGTTTCATCTGCACCGTTTATCTCGGTACAGCCGTGGCCGCGCAGAAATTGACGCATGTCCGGATAACGGCGCAGTTCATGTACTTCCCGACGCACATCCGGCTCATTTTTCGCGTCATCGCCGACACCATCCTGTTCGGCTTCAACCTGTTTGTCGCTTGGCTGTGCTTCGGTATCGTTTTCAGTTCTTTGCAATACGGCGAAATATCGGCCACGCTGGGTGTCAACGTTGCCTTCGTGGCGGCGGTAATACCCATCGGTGCCGTTTTGATGAATTGGCGCATTCTGGAAAGCTACTACCTGCATTGGCGTAGCGGCACGCTCTCAAGACTGGTGGCGCTGGAGACCGAAATGGGTCTGCCTAGGGAACAAGGAGGCGCGTCATGAGCGTCCTTACGGTTCTTCTGGTTTCCATGACGGTGCTTTTCCTGCTTGGGGTGCCCATTTATGCGGCGCTGGCGATCGCCGCGACCCTCTCGCTGGTCACCAGTGACACCTTGCCCCTGGCGGTAGTTCAATCCTCTTTCTACGACGGCTTGAACATCTTTCCGCTATTGGCGATTCCCTGCTTTATCGTTGCCGGCGCCTTGATGGAGCGCGGCAACATCACCAATCAGATCATCGATGTGGTGAGGACTCTGGTAGGCCGCATTTATGGCGGCATAGGCATTACCACTATCGCTGCTTGTGCCGTCTTCGCCTCCATCACCGGTTCGGCCACCAGCACGGTAGCCGCCATCGGCGCGATCATGGTTCCAGCCATGGTGCGCAACGGTTATTCGCCGGCCTACGCCGGCGCCTGTTCCGCCAGCGGCGGCACCATCGGCATCCTGATCCCGCCGTCAAACCCGATGATCATTTATGCCATCATGGCGAATGTTTCCATTTCCGGCATGTTTGCCGCAGGCTTCATTCCCGGCGTCATCATGGCGGCGGCGCTGGCGTCAACGGCCTATGCGCTCGCGCGAAAGAATGGGTTCAAGGCCGATGAATCCATCGGTGATTTCTCTTTCCTGGAGTTTTTGCAAATCTGCAAAAAGTCCTTCTTTTCCCTGGCCACCATCGTCATCGTGCTGGGCTCCATCTATTCGGGTCTGGCGACTCCCGTGGAAGCCTCCATCGTTGCCGTGGTCTGGGCACTGTTCGTTGGCGCGGTCGTCAACCGGGCGCTTTCCTGGAAGGACATCTATGATTCCCTCGTCGAGGGTGTCATGCTGTGCGGCGGCATCACCATCATCGTCGGCGCTTCGACCTTGTTCGGCAAAATCCTTACCTATGAGGAGGCTCCGGTCGCTCTTGCCAACTACATGATCGAGATGACCCGCAACAAGTACATCATCATCCTGCTCATCGTAGCCATGCTGTATGTCCTCGGTATGTTCATCGAGACGCTCGCCATGGTCATCATCGTCACGCCTGTACTGGTGCCGGTGCTGGTGGAGCTGGATATCGACCTCATCCATTTTGGTATCATCATGGTGATGGCCAACGAGGTGGGGCTATTGACTCCGCCCATGGGCGTCAATCTGTTCGTCGCCTCAAGGCTGACCGGGGCGTCGGTCGAGCGATTGTCCGTCTCCGTTCTTCCTTATATCGGCGTCATGACCCTGGTCATTCTGCTGGTAGTATATTGTTCGCCGATCGTCACTTTCCTGCCCCGTCTTCTCGGCTTTTGACTCTTTGTGCGTCGAAGGCAAGGGCATTTCGCCAGAGCCGAGGAAGCGAACGGCCGGCCCGTGCGCGCCGCGCTACCATGCCTTCCTCCGGGATTCACAATACATACCGCATTCCGCCATCCACAAACAAAACATGACCGTTGACAAAATTGGACGCGTCGGAAGAAAGATAGATCGCCGCGCCGATCAAGTCCTCGGGTTTCCCCCAGCGTCTGGCTGGGGTGATGCTTTCGATCCACGCGTTGCACTCAGGATTCTGCGATAACGGCAAAGTCATTTCGGTAAGAATATATATATCCGGGGCAATGCCATTGATCTGAATGTTGTATTTCGCCCATTCCACGCACATTGCTCTCGTAAGAAGGACGAGTCCGCCCTTGGCGGCGGAATAGTTGGCAATCTCAGGCATCGGCCTTTCGCAGTTGATTGAACAAATATTGATGATTTTCCCGGATCTCCGCCGAATCATGCGCCGTGCGGCAGTTCTTCCCACGATGATTCCTCGGGCATGTCTACGAGCGGCGCCCGCCGATGAATTCCCACATTGTTGAACAGAATATCCAAAGGCGAGATATCCTTCTCGATTCTGGCTACGGCTTCTTCCGCTACTGTCGCGTCAATGACATTGAAAGCCGCTGCGCTGGCCTCCAGGCATTCCTTGCGAAGAGTCTCCGCTGCCGCTACTTCGGCAGAGAGGTCATTGATGATGACGCGCATTCCTCCCTTCGCGATGCCCCGCGCAAAGGCAAAGCCAAGACCTCTCCCAGCCCCAGTGACCAAGGACGTTTCCTCCGCTTAGATCAAACATTCCAGACATTTTGGCGTCCTTTTATCGAAATGCCAAGACGTGATCAGCCAAGGCAGTTGGAAATATCTTTATATGAGAGAAGAAAATAAAATTTCTGTTTACTTTCAAAATTAGAATGTGTATTCTCAAAAAAATTATCGGGATTGAAAAAGGAAGATCCTATGAAAGGATTGGTCAAATTTGCGGAAGGGCCTGAGGGACTCGAGATCCAGGACGTTGAGAAGCCGGTACCGAAGTCAGGTGAGCTGCTCGTCAAGGTGATGGCGGCAGGCATCTGCGGGACGGATCTGCATATCATGCACGATGAATACAAGTATAGTCCGCCGGTCATTCTCGGTCATGAGTTTACGGGTGTCGTGGAACAGATCGGGGATGATGTGACGGGTTTCCGGCCTGGTGATCAAATCGTTTGCATCACGGCAGTTGTCTCCTGTAGGAGATGTCGATATTGCCGATTGGGGCTGAACATGCTGTGCAGCGAGCGAAAGTCCATCGGTTCGGGCGTGAACGGTGCAATGGCCGAATATGTGGTAGTGCCTGCAGACTTGTCGTATATCGTGCCAGAAAACCTTGCCGGTTCCGATGTGATGGCGCTCGCGGAACCTTTGGCGTGTATGGTGCGCGCTGTTATTGAGCAGTCCCAGGTCAACGCGGGCGATGTCGTGCTCGTTTCCGGTCCTGGCGCAATCGGTCAGCTTGCGGCGTTCGTCGCGAGAAGCCAAGGCGCATTTGTCATTTTGACGGGAACCGACATCGACACGAAGCGACTCCTGCTCGGCAAGGAGTTTTGCGCAAACGAAACGGCACAGAGCAGGGAAGAATTGGATGCGCTCGTCACAAGGTACACAAAGGACGGGGTGGACGTAGCCATCGAATGCGCGGGTGCGGCGGCGTCGCTCGATACTTGTATCGACATGGTGCGCAAACGGGGCATCCTGTCACAAGCGGGGCTTTTTGGTAAGAAGATTCCGGTAGATATGGACAAGATACTCATGAAAGAGCTTACGTTGACCGTAAGCTACGCGACTGAACGGACATCGTGGGACATCATGATGCGGCTCGCCGCGCAGGGCAAGCTGGCGGGAATCGAAAAGCTAATCAGCGCGCGGGTACCACTTGATAATTGGCAGAAAGCATTCCGTATGGCTGAAAACAAAGAGGGATTCAAGGTCTTTTTGGTACCCTGACAGGGAAGGTTCACAAGATAGCAAAGAAGGTGAAGTTGAGTCGGAAATAGCATTAACACATTCGAATATTTTGGTATTTCTCAGTGTGTAATTTTTTCAAAAATGAAAGGATTAACATGTTGTCTCGTATATTTATGGTTACGCTGGTAGCTTTGGCTATGTTAACAGGTTCCGTCAAAGCGGCGGAATACCCAAAACTCAAGTTGATAATGGGACATGTTGGTGCGCCGACCGAGATCAATCTTCTGCATCGTTTTGCGATTAAATTCAAAGAGGAAGTAGAGAAAAAAAGCGGGGGCAACATCGTCATTGAAGTTCATCCCGCTGGAGAACTCGGTGGAGAAAGAGATATGGTCGAAGGCTTGCAATACAGAACGCTGGATCTCGCGTTTGCGACAACGACGGTTTTGGCAAACTTTGTCCCCGAAGTTACTGCTTTCGACTTTCCGTTCCTCATTCGTGACGAAGACCATGCGGCCAAGGTTTACGAAGGGGCGATAGGAGAGGCTATGGGGCAAAAGGTTTTGGAAAAAAGCGATATATATGTCCTGACTTGGGCAAGCAATGGCATCAGACATATTTTGAACGCCAAACGTCCTATCCATTCAGCCAGCGATCTCAAGGGAATCAAAATCAGAACCGCCGAAAATAAGGTGCATATGGCCTTCTTCCGTACAATGGGAGCAGATCCCACACCCATGAGCGCTACCGAACTGTTTACTGCGCTTCAACAAGGGGTTGTCGATGCCATGGAAGGGACGTTGACTTGGATCGTTCCCGCAAAATTCTATGAAACGGCAAAAAATCTATCGTTAACTAGGCACCTCTACGCAGCGACTATTCTTGCCATGAATGGGCAGCAATTCGGTGAATTGCCGAAAGACGTACAATCCCTGCTGAAGGAAAGCGCGATGGTCGCCACAAGATATCAAAGAGACTACCTGAAGAGTGCCGAAGAAGATATGGTAAAAACCCTTGAGAAGGCTGGGGTTGCGGTGGTGCATTCCGACAAAATCGATTTCGGCTCTTTTCAAAATGCCGCGCAGAAGGTCTACGACGAACTTGGTGGGGAATATAAGGAGATTATCGAGCAAATCAGAAAACAGTAAGTTTCCGGGATTTCCAGAAAAGATAAGAAAATGATCGGCATTTTAATCAAAGCGATGGATCGGCTCAATGCCTTCGTAAAGTATGTTCTTGGGCTAGCCTTGATCGTGATGTCCATAGTTACGGTGTTGCAGGTATTCTGCCGCTTTGTACTTCATGCCTCCTTGCCATGGTCAGAGGAGCTGACCAGATATCTGATGGTATACATTGGATTCTGGGGAACGGGTTATGCCATGCGCCACAATCTGTTAATGCGTGTGGATGTCGTGGAACAATTTCTACCGAAGAAGCATGAGGTCGCATATTTATTGCTGCTCAACCTGTTCCTTATTTTCATTTTCATCTGCGTGGGTTGGGCGGGAATGAACATGTATCTGGGCGGTTACCGGCAAGTCTCCGCCGCTTTGCGGATGCCCATGGCTTATGTGTATTTTTCCATCCCTTCCGGGGCGGTCCTCATGATCCTGAATACGCTTGCAGGTTTGCATGAGCGAATTACGCCAAAGACAGCGTCCGGCAGTGGAGAAAAAATTCCATCATGACTATAGCGTTGCTTTTCTTGTTTTTACTGATTTGCATGTTGGCGGGCGTTCCGATAGGACTGGCTCTTGTTGCATCGTCGATTGCCTATCTCCTTGGAATGACAACGATTCCAATAACGGTGATCGCTCAACGGATGTTCACCGGCATCGATTCTTTCCCCTTGATGGCCATTCCGTTTTTCGTGGTGTCTGGAGTGCTGATGGAAGCTGGAGGTTCCTCGAAAAAACTAATCGATGTATCAAACGCTTTCTTCGGTCACATTACGGGTGGGCTGGCTGTTGCGACGATCATTACTTCCGCCTTCTTTGCTGCAATATCCGGCTCATCGGCGGCAACAGTGGCTGCAATTGGCAGCATCATGATTCCAGCCATGATTCGAGAAGGATATGACAGGCCATTCGCGGCTTCGACCCAGGCTTGTTGCGGACAATTGGGACTGATAATTCCGCCGAGTATCGCCATGATCCTTTTTGGCGTATCCACGAACACCTCTATCAGCAGCCTATTCCTGGCCGGTTTTTTGCCTGGTATTTTTATGGTCGGAGCTTTATGTCTGATGGCCTATAAAATATCAGAAAAACGTGGATATTTGGGTGGGAAAAAATATACGGCAAAAGAGCGTTGGATCGCGTTCAAAAATTCGTTTTGGGCCATTCTGATGCCAATCATCGTACTTGGAGCTATTTATTCGGGCATCTGTACCCCGACGGAGTCGTCGGCGATCGCGGTCGCCTACTCGTTCATTCTGGGGAAGTTCATTTATCGTGAACTTACTCTGTCTAAAATCGTTGATGTCTTTGCGGATGCGGCTATCAGTACTGCTAATATCCTGTGCCTTATCTCTTGTGCGGTGGCCTTTGCTTGGGTATTGGGACGTTTGAATGTTCCCGTCCAGGTGGCTTCGTATATTACCGAATTGGCCGAAAGCAAGGTGGTATTCATTTTGCTGGTCAATATAATGTTGTTTATTGTTGGCATGTTCATGGACCCAGCTCCCGCCATTTTGATTCTCTCGCCAATCCTGTGTCCCATTGCGGCTTTCTGGGGTATCGATATGATTCATTTCGGTATCATAATGGTCATGAATCTGGCCGTCGGATGCTGTACGCCACCGGTAGGGATTAATCTGTTTTTGTCATGCCAGATCGCTGAAACTTCCTTTGTTTCAGTCGCCAAAGATGCGTTGCCTTACTTGATATTACTGCTGATCGTGGTACTTGTCATTTCGTACGTGCCATGGCTGTCTTTGGTCCTATTATAGGAAATGTGAGTATGAGCAACACTTATGTCATTTATCCAATGCTTATGGGACGTTTTCGCGCCCATGAAAAATCGGTATTTACCTACAGACGGAATTATGGCATCGGGGTAAACTCGCCTCTATTGACTTATCTCGTTCAGGGCGACGGGAAAAATATTTTGTTTGATTGTGGACCTGCCGGTCCAGACAAAGCGGCGGAGAAAAGTCATCCACGCCTAGATGAGCATGTCTCTCTTCCAGAAGCCTTGGGGAAAAGAGGGCTGTTGCCTGAACAAATCGACTGTGTCGTGTTGTCGCATTTGCACTGGGATCACTCGTACAACCTTGAGTATTTTCCGAATATTCCCATTTACGTCCAAGCAAGGGAATTAGCCTATGCCATTGCTCCCATGACCTGTGATTTTACGACCTACAATATCAAGCAAAAGAATGGAGTACCTCAATGGTTCTCCGGTTATGAAAACATGCAGATCATTGATGGAGACCATACTTTAACCGACGGCTTGGTCATTTTGTCCATGCCGGGACACAGTCCAGGATTGCAATGTCTTTTGGTTACCACGAAGAAGGGAAATTGTCTTCTGGCCAGCGATCATTTCCCATTATTGGAAAATTATGAACAAAATATTCCATCGGGCATTCATACCAGCCTTGAAGAATGGTATGCTAGCAGTAGGCGAATAAGATGCTTGGCGGATTACGTTCTTCCGGGACATGATGATTTTACGTTGAATCATGAATCCTATTGATTTTTACTCTCAGGAAATTCTACCTGGGATGGCACGCTTACAGGGGATTGATAGCGCAATACCCCATGATCAAGCGGTCTCGGTGCTGACCGTTTGATCAAATGGCCTAGTTTACATTCAAAAGAGGGTAATAAATCATAAAATCATGGCGGCGGCATTATCGACGATGGCCTATATTCTCGCGCGAAAACGAGGTTACAAAGCTGACGAGTTCATCGGCGCTTTCTCTTTCTGGCAGTTTTTGCAAATCTGCAAAAAGTCCTTCTTTTCCCTGGCCACCATCGTCATCGTGCTGGGTTCCATCTATTCGGGTTTGGCAACTCCCGTGGAAGCCTCCATCGTTGCCGTGGTCTGGGCGCTGTTCGTTGGCGCGGTCGTCAACCGGGCGCTTTCCTGGAAGGACATCTATGATTCCCTCGTCGAGGGTGTCATGCTGTGCGGCGGCATCACCATCATCGTCGGCGCTTCGACCTTGTTCGGCAAAATCCTTACCTATGAGGAGGCTCCGGTCGCTCTTGCCAACTACATGATCGAGATGACCCGCAACAAGTACATCATCATCCTGCTCATCGTAGCCATGCTGTATGTCCTCGGTATGTTCATCGAGACGCTCGCCATGGTCATCATCGTCACGCCTGTACTGGTGCCGGTGCTGGTGGAGCTGGATATCGACCTCATCCATTTTGGTATCATCATGGTGATGGCCAACGAGGTGGGGCTATTGACTCCGCCCATGGGCGTCAATCTGTTCGTCGCCTCAAGGCTGACCGGGGCGTCGGTCGAGCGATTGTCCGTCTCCGTTCTTCCTTATATCGGCGTCATGACCCTGGTCATTCTGCTGGTAGTATATTGTTCGCCGATCGTCACTTTCCTGCCCCGTCTTCTCGGCTTCTGACTCTTTGTGCGTCGAAGGCAAGGGCATTTCGCCAGCTTCGCAAAGGAAGTTAGGACGGTCGTAAAATTGTGGCCTACCACTCGCTGGCAGCCAGGCTGCCTGATTTTTTCATCATAACCAGGAGATAAAATGAGCATGAAGCGTTATTTTTCCGTAGTGGAAAATGGTGTTGACCCGCAGGGGCAAAAAGAACTGCGCAAGCTGACGTTACATATCAACGGAGAATGGAAGGAATCCGCAAGCAGTTCCTACAGGGACTGTTTTAATCCTTCAACGGGCGCGGTTATTGCCCAAATCCCCCAATGCACCATCGCGGAAATGGATGAAGCGGTCGCGTCCGCAAAGGCGGCCTTTGCGGCATGGGCGGCCACGCCGGTCGGCAACCGTACACAGGTGCTCTTCCGCATGAAGGCCCTGATTGACAAACATTTGAATGAACTGACGGAACTTTTGTGTCTGGAACAGGGCAAGACCATTCCAGAAAGCAAGGGCGACATCCTGAAAGCACAGGAAGTCATTGAATTCGCCTGCGGCATGCCACATCTCATGAAGGGCGAAAGCATCATGAATGTTTCCAGTGGGTATGACACGGTGCAGTACCGCGAACCTCTGGGTGTCTTCCTGGGTCTTGTGCCCTGGAACTTCCCCACGATGATCCCTCACGGCTGGATGATTCCCATATGTATCGCCGCCGGCAACACCTTCGTGCTTAAAGCCGCTAGCAACGCTCCACAGAGCGCCATGCGCATGCTTGAATTGTGGACGGAAGCGGGACTGCCCAAGGGCGTAATCAATCTAATCACAGCCAATCCCAAGGATGTGGATCACCTAATCGCCCACCCGGATATCGTGGGGGTAAGCTTCGTGGGTTCCAGTTCCATAGGGTTGGAAGTATACAAAAAGGCCGGAGCCGCCGGAAAACGCGTACAGGTATTGGGCGAAGCTAAAAACCACGCCCTGGTGCTCTCCGATTGCAAACTGGATCGTACTGCCTCTGGCATCATCAACGCCTTCTGTGGTTGCGCGGGCGAACGTTGCATGGCCCTGCCCACACTGGTCGTGGAAGAAAAAATCGCCGATGCCCTGCTGGAAGTCCTGGTGCGCAAGGCCAAAGACCTGAAACTCGGCTTGGCCCATAAAGAAGCCACCACCCTCGGCCCCCTGGTCAATGCCAAACACAAGGAAAGCGTCGAAGCTTGTATTGCCAAGGGCATTTCCGAAGGCGCCAAACTTGTGCTGGACGGTCGCAACCCCGAGCTCCCCGCCGAATGCCAAGACGGCTTCTTTGTCGGCCCCACGATCTTCGATCATGTCACTGAAAAAATGTCTGTCGGGCGGGAAGAAATTTTTGGACCCGTGCTGTGCATCAAACGGGTAAAAAGTTTTGAAGAAGGCCTGACGATCATGAACAACAGCCTCTTCGCCAACGGTTCGGTCATCTATACCCAGAACGGCTGGGCCGCCCGTGAATTTGCGCATCGCACACATGGCGGCATGGTAGGTATTAACGTGGGCATACCGGTGCCGATGTGCGTCTTCGGCTTCACCGGACACAAACGGAGTTTCTTTGGCGATCTGCATGTAATGGGTACGGACGGGGTTCGTTTCTATACCGAACTGAAGAACGTCACCAGTACCTGGTTTGTTGAGGATGGCGGCATTGTTGATACCTGGGATGGCATGCTTGGTAAGAAATAGGAGGTCTTCCAGTGAGTAAAGTGAAAAAGTGACTCTTAGGACTGGGGCAAGTTCCGGAACTGGATAGGCTGTTGCCATCGCCATTGGTGAGCGGCAGCCCCAGTTGCTCGGATCGACCAATGGCTCCTGTTCCCCGCTGCAACCCCTGTCACATGACAAAATATGTCTTTGTTATAACTGCACAGTGCTGTTGGACAACGCCAATCGCATGCCTGCCATATCTATCATCCCTTCACGGCACCCATCGTCAATCCCTTGACGACGTATTTTTGGAAGATCATGGTGATGATGATGGCGGGGGTCATGATGGCGACGGCGGCGGCCATGACGCCGCCCCAATCCACTTCGGCATACGAGACAAAGTTGTAAACGGCGATGGGCAGCGTCCTGGTTTTTTCCATGCTCAATACCTGGGAGAACATGAAATTGTTCCAGGAGAAAATGAACGACAGGGTCGTCGCCGTGATGATGCCCGGCCCGGACAAGGGCAGAATGATTTTCAAAAAGGCGTACTGGCGCGTGGCGCCGTCGACCATCGCCGATTCTTCCATCTCGGTCGGAATGCCGTTGAAATAAGAGGCCATGATCCAGACCACGATGGGCAAAGCGATCAGCATATGGCTCAGTACCAGCGCCGTATAACTGTCCATCAGGCCCAGGCGTGAAAAAATGATGTACCACGGCATCAAAAACGAGATTCCAGGCATCAGGCGCGCCAGCAGGATAAATACCGCGAGCCGCTTCTGCGTGTAACGGGAAATCGTATAGGCCGCGGGCAGGCCGAGAAGGAGCGAAAAACCGACGGCCAGACCGCCGACGATTGTCGAATTGACGAAGTATTTCAGAAAATCCTGTTCTTCGAACACCTTGATGTAATTTTGCAAGGTCGGTTCGAAAAACAGCCTGGGTGGCCAGGCAATGATATCGACCTGCGTCTTGAAGGAAGACGAGAGCATCCACAGGAAGGGGAAGAGCACCATCAGCGCAATGACCAGCACGAGGAGATAAAACAGCGCATTCGATACGAGCTTATTTTTCATTGGTAACTCCGCATGTATTCATCCGGCCCGCCATAGTCATACTTCGGAAGAAGCCCGCAATTTCATGATGCCCAGGCTACACAGGAAAACGATCAGGAACAAAGCTACCAGAATGACGGACGATTGCCCCATGCGGAAATATTCGAAACTGTATTTGAAGCCCATGATATTGAGCGTTTCCGAGGCATAGCCCGGCCCGCCCCCCGTCATGGCGTAAATGATGTCGTAAGTCTTCAAGGCGTCGATCAGGCGCAGTATCGTGGCTGTCAGGATCACCGGCATGACCATGGGGATGGTCACATGCCAGAGGATTTGCCACTCGCTGGCGCCATCGACGCGAGCAGCTTCGACGGGCTCTTCCGACAATCCCGCCAGACCCGCCAGAACGATCAGCGTGATCATTGGCGTCCATTGCCAGACATCGACGATGATCAACGAAGGAAGTACGGAATCGGCGTGCGAAATCCAGTGACCCTGTGGCAACCCGAAAGACTTCAGCACAAAGTTGACCAGACCGATCGTTGGATCGTAGAAAAGATTGAAAACAATGCCGACCGCTACGGGAGTGGCGACAAGCGGCAGCAACAGAAGCAGTTTCGCCAGGTTTTTACCGAAAAAGGCGCGATTGAGGATCAGCGCGATGGCGACGCCGAGGACTACTTCGAAGAGAACCGCGAAAATCGTGAAATAAAAGGTACGGCCCAGCGCATCGAGAAAACGCGGCTCGGCCAACACGCGTGTGTAGTTGCGCAGCCCGGCGAAGCTCAAGGGCATGCCCGAAGTCAGGTTCCAGTTGGTAAAACTCAGTCCAAACGTGTAAAGCACTGGGAAAATCATCAGCAGGGCGATGAAAATCAGCGCCGGAAGCGGAAAGAGGATTTTGAGGTGCCGGTCAAGAAAGCTGGAGTGGAACATGGTTTTTTGGGAAAAGTGAAAACACTGTTGTTTATGTCACTTGAAAAAAGCAGCGCAGGAATGCCTGCATCAGGATTTCCGCCGACATCCATTTCATGAAAAAGCCACTCCCCATGAGGGAGTGGCTTCATACTCAATTATTTGCCGTATTCCCCGGCTTCCTTGAGCAGTTCGTCAACTTTGGCGGCGCGTTCCTTGGCCATCTTGTCGAGATTCGGCGACTGGCCCTTGGTGTTGATCGATTCGATGACGATCTCGCCGATCAGGTCACGCGCTTCACCGACCGCGCTCATGTACGGACGGTCTGTCGGATAACCGTTCTTGGCGGCGAAGGCCCGCGTCTCGACCAGGCCAGGATGGACCTTGGCGATGACTTCCGGGTCCTGCCACGCCGAATTACGGGACATGGTGATGCTGGCCAGCATGCCGCGCTTGGCGAGTTCCTTGCTGGTCGCCCAGTTCAGGAATTGCGTCGCGAGTTCCTTGTTCTTGGACTGCTGGGCGATGGCCAGGCCCCACGCTACCGGGAGGCATGGAGTGCTCGAATGCGGTCCAGCCGGGAAGTTGGCGATCCCTACGTTTTCGGCCGGAATCTGTGTCTTGGTGGGATCGACGAGTTGTCCATAGAACACCGAGGCGTCGGTCCACATAGCCACCTTGCCCGCCTGGAACACCGGGATGATGTTTTCCCACGACATCGAGGTCACGCCCTTCGGCCCATAATTGCCGAGCAGCTTGCCGTAGTAACGGATGGCGTCAACCGCCTGCGGCGTGTCGAAGGCCGCCTTGCCCTGTTCGAGATAGCGTCCGCCATAGCTATAGACGTAGCTGGAGAGTTGCGTTACCGACGCCGCGCCCTTGCCGCGCGAGGCGATTCCGGCCACCTCGTCCGAGTTAAGCTTTTTGGCCGCTTCTTCAAATTCGGTGAAGTTCGTCGGCACCTTGATGCCCGCCTTCTCGAACAGATCCTTGCGATAGTAAAGAACTTCCCATTCGGTCACGAGCGGCACAAGGAACGGTTTACCGTCAACCTCTGCCACACCCATGACGCTTTTGGGGTAATCAGAAAAATCGTAACTGGAGAGCGTGTCGTACCAGCCATTTTTCTGGAACAGTTTGCCATCCTGCAGCGGGCGCGTCATGAAGACATCCACGCTCGACGATTTGGTGGAAAATTCCGTGGTCAGTTTCTGGACCAGTTGGCTTTCCTGGAGACTTTCGAAATTGACCTTGACACCGGTGGATTTTTCAAATTCAGGAATGGCGTTTTTCAAGAGTTCGCCATAGGGATGGTTGGCCAGCATGACGCGGATTTCCTTGCCCTGAGCGAGAGCATTAGCGGAAAAACAGAGTGAAGACAGTGCAAGCAATGCGGTGACGACCAATTTCTTTTTCATGATGCCTCCTTGAGGGTTAAAAAAACAACTGCCTGGTAAAAACTGATTGGAAACTAACATCAAACGATGGTATTAGAACTGTCTTTGTCGAAAACGTGGCTGCGGGCCAGATTGAGACCAAGCCGCAGGGTTTGCCCGACTTCAACCGGGCGGTCGGGCACGGGCAGGCGCGCCACCAGCGTATCGTCGCCGCAGGCCAGATGGATGAAAATCTCCGACCCCAGCGTTTCCACGACGTCGGCGCGCGCCGTCAGAATATTGCCCGGATCGGTCGAGGTGTCATCGCTCAGCGCGATGTCCTCGGGGCGGATGCCGAAAACGACCGGACGCCCCAGATGGGCTTGCAGCGCGGGTTGAAACGCGAGGGGCGCCTTGAGGCAAAAGCCGTTGCCGGTGATGAAGATATCACTGTCTTCCGCCTTCAACGTCGCTTCTACGAAATTCATCGCCGGCGAGCCGATGAAACCGGCGACAAAACGATTCGCCGGTTGCGCGTAGACCTCCATCGGCGAACCGTGCTGTTGCAGGACACCCTTGCTCATGATGAAAATCCGGTCAGCCATGGTCATGGCCTCGACCTGGTCGTGGGTGACATAAATGATGGTGGCGCCCAGCCGGCGGTGCAGTTTGCTGATTTCCGCGCGCATGGCCACGCGCAGCTTCGCGTCCAGGTTGGAAAGCGGTTCGTCGAAAAGAAACACCTTGGGCTTGCGGACGATGGCCCGGCCAACGGCAACCCGTTGCCGCTGTCCGCCCGAAAGTTCTTTCGGTTTTCTGTCCAGCAGCTCGTTGATGCCCAGAATATCCGCCGCTTCCTGCACCCTGGCATTGATTTCACTTCCCGATAATTTCTGGATTTTGAGTCCAAAACCCATGTTTTCCCGGACATTCATATGCGGGTAAAGGGCATAGTTCTGAAAAACCATGGCGATGTCCCGATCCCTGGGCGGAAGGTCGTTGACCCGCACATCGTCGATGAAAATATCGCCGGAGGTCGCGGTTTCGAGGCCGGCAATCATGCGCAGCGCCGTGGTTTTCCCGCATCCGGAGGAACCGACCAGAACAGCAAATTCCTGATCCTGAATCTCGATCGAGAGGGTGTCGACCGCTTTTACAGAACCGAACTGCTTGACAACATTTTTCAGGACTACCTTGGACATAACACAGACCTTTTATCTGAATCTGATCGAGAATTAATGCGTCATTTCGTACCCATACTCAGGAAACAGGCGACGCAAAGCAAAACACATGCCCTTGTTCTTGCTTATTCGTTCGTCTGGATGTTCGTTACACTCTAAACGCAAAAACATTTCATGGCAATGGAAAACATGGAACCGGAAATCGAAAAAATTACGTGGGATCAACTGGTTGCAAATACCCTCTTGACAAACCCGATCTGCCACCTGGCAAGCAACTGATTTTGTTATGAAATCCACCGACCAGTAGTGGAACCGCGTTAAAGAATGCCAGCAGAGGCAAAGATACCACCTCGCTGGCATGGGTTACTTACTTAAAAGTCTAAAGCGCCTCAAGTCCCTTGATAATTGCATTAGCTTCTTTCACCAGCAGGTTTGCCGCCGTCTCGGTTAACCGACCTTCAGCCCGCGCCGTCGAAACTAACGAGCTGTAGAATTGCAGTTCGGAAATCGCGGTGTTGAAATAATTCTTGGCTGTGGAACCCGTTGTCGAATAGCCCTTTGCCGTATTCCAGTGGGCGCGATCCACCGCCTGTATTAAATCCTCTCCATTGAGCACGTTGTAATACACCGTGTGTTCCCGAAGCAGACCCGTCGAAGAAAAGTCGACTTTGAAATGACTGGCGTTCAGGCAATACAAACCGCATTGCAAGCCCAGGCCATAGATTGACGCTTCGGCTTCCGCGATGGTCTCCTGTCCATCTACCGGTAAAACAAAACCGGCGTCAATGGATGCATTGACCGCTGCAGTTACCTTACTAACATAATCCGCATGCGAGGTATACAGTGTGTTTAGCTTTGCATCGTCAAAAGGCACCCAAGAACCGGGATTGCCGCATTCCCGCTGATCCGCCACAGCCGTGGGCACTTCCATGTGCGCCAAACGAATTGCGCCAAGGGCATTGTTATTACTATCGCGGGCAACAGCAAGAGTATCTCCACTGCCGGTGGTTTGGAACCGAGGTGCACTTGGCGGGACAGCGCCGGTTGTCATTTGTTTCTGCAAATGGGAAACGGCGGCATTCAAAACATGCCTGTATGGCGTGCGAGGCCGAGTCAAAATCGACGGGTTCGTGGAACAACTATCGTCGGGCGTACCAGCCAGGCCGTAATCGCGCAGGCGGACGCTTGTACGTCCCATTCTTTGGATTACATCGCCATGGCTTGCCCCCGCGACAAACCACGTATGCCGTAGCGGCGTGTCGTCCTGAATATTATTCAAGCTATTGGCTGATCTTGCCTCAGACTCACTCAGCACTTTCATCACTGGAATCAGATCGTCACGAACGGCAGGCCCCGTGACCTGCAACAGGATTGAATCATAAATTGGAGTCCGTTGATGCACGAAATTTATATAATTGCCAAGACGACCGGCCGACTGCGACATGCCAATGCCCATGACGAGCTTGACAGGCAGCCCGCCCAGCACTTTGGGAACGCTACGGGCCGCTTTGGCCGTTTGTGAAAAGATGTCGTAGGACAGTGAATCTCCGCTTTGGCCGTTTGTAACATCCAGACTGCCATAGCGAGTCGGGCTAAACCCTATCAAACCACCCAAATTCGCGGTTGCATTCGTGATGCCATTCCTCTGCGCTGAGACGACAATATAGGCATAGCCTTCACGGATCAAATAATCTTTAGCCTGAACCCAGAAGTATTCACCATCAAAACCATCAGTTACATTCGCCCATTCGATGACCACTGTTCCGTTGAATTTCATGGGATCGGTGGGGCGGCGAACCACCATGCGGGTCTTGTACGGCACGTCTGGAGTAATGACATTTATCGGGAACGTGCTCGGTAGAGTCGATGAACCCATGCTATTAGGTACGTCGTAAGCATTGGCCTTACCCTCGAAGAAAAATTCTTCTTCCACGTACCCTCGGGTGGGTAGCGCTATATCAGTCGCGAAGAAAGTGTAATTCTTCGTTTCGCTGGCAAAGGATTCACTAGCAATCGGACCGGTTACTATCGGAGTGGGAACGAAGGAATAGTCATTCGCGGGCGGGATCGGATCGACCGGCGGCGCATCATCATGATGCCCCCCGCCACCGCACGCGGTGAGTGTAATAGCTACGGCGCTTACAGCTACGAAATTGACAATCATCCGCGAAATCGTTCTTTGCAAAACTAAGGTACTCATTTCTACCCTCCCATATATAACTCTCATAGAGACAATCCCCCGGCAAGCCGGGGGAGATTAATGTACTACATTTTACATCTGCGCTTCAATCGCGCGGATGACGTTGTTGGCTTCCGCCACCAGTAGCTCGGCCGCTGTCGCGGTCACCCGTCCATCCACTTGCGCCTGGCTGATCAGGGCGATGTACTGGCGCAGATTGCTGACCACATAACTGTAGTAATACTGCGCCGCGTACGCGGGGTTTGTCCCGAACAGCGTGTCGCCGTTGGCCGCGTAGAAGTGCGCCGCATCGGCCACCCGCAGGATGTCCTCGCCATCGACGATGTTGTAATACAGGGTGTGCTCCCGCAACAGCCCCGTCGTCGAATAGTCGGCCGTAAAGTGCCGAATGTTCAGGCAGCGCTCCGGACTACACTCAAGCCCCAGACCAATCACCGAGGCCTCGGCTTCAGCAATGGTCTCGGCGCCGTCTTCCGGCAATACGAAACCGGCAGCGATCGAGTTATTAACGGCTGCCTTGACCTTGGCGACGTAGTCCGCATGCGTTGGATACAACGTATTCAGCGTGGCGGTGTCGAAGGGTTCCCAAGCGCCGATGTTGCCACACTCGACACCGTTCGCGCGCGCCGTCGGTACGTCGCTGTGCGCCAGCCGGATGCCTCCGAGAGCATTGCCATAGGCATCACGCGCGATAGCGAGTTCTCCTCCCGTCACATCAACGGAACCGAATCGCGGACTAGACGGTGGTACCGCCCCCGTTTCGATCTGCTTCACCAGATGATGGAGCGCCGCGTTGATCACATGCCGGTACGGTGTGCGCGTGCGCGACGGAGTCGGGAGTCCTGTAACAGTGGAAATGCAGTTGTCGTTAGTCGTCAACGCCGGGCCGAGATCGCGCAGACGCACACCCGTGCGGCCCAAGCGCTGGTACGTATCACCATGGTTCGTGCCCGCAACCCACCACGTATGACGCAATGCGAGGTCAGGCTGATCGCGGGTCAACTCTTCCCGGTTATCCCCCTCGCTTTCGCTCAACACCTTAATGATCGGTGTGTTGAAGTCATCCCGGATTCTCGGATTCGATACTTGAGAGATGAAGCCATCGAAAATGGGATCACGCATATGAATGTAATTGGTGTAAACGCCCAAGCGGTTCCCCGATTGTGACATGCCGATGCCGATCGCGTGCTTCACCTGCAGTCCACCCATCACCACTGGCACTGCGTAAGCCGCCTTGGCCGTCTGAGAGAAGATGTCATACGACAATGGATCACCCGTCAGGATGTCATTACTCGTCACGTCCAGGCTGCCGTAACGCGTGGGACTGAATTTCTTCAAGCCGCCAATCGCATTGGTGTTAGTGATTCCAACGTTCTGCGCGCTCACGCCAATGTAAGCATAGCCGGTGCGCAGCAGATAGTCCTTGGCCTGCACCCAGTAGTACTCGCCATCGAAATTATCCGACACGTTGAACCACTCGATGACCACCGTGCCGTTGAACTTCGCCGGATCCTTCGGACGGCGCACTACGATCCGTGTCTTGTACGGAACGTCCGACTGGACGATGTTGGCATTGCTGGTGGATGGTGGCGCGGTGTAGTTGGGCTGGGGCGCATCATAGACGTTGGCCTTGCCCTCCATATAGAACTCTTCCTCGACGTAGCCTCGGCTGGCCAGTGCCACATCCGTCGCGAAGAACGTATAGTTTTTCGTCTCGCTGGTAAACGGTTCGCTCGCCACCGGCCCGATGATGGTCGGGGTGGAAATCCCTGGATAGCTATCTGCGGGCGGATTCGGATCGACCGACGCATGATGTCCTCCACCACCGCCACCGCAACCGGTAAGTATGGCTATGGCGCCAACAGCTACTAACCGCGAAATCGTTCCGAGCCTGCTAACTTGTTGTTTTCGCAAAAATAAACTCATTTCTACCTCCGTAATGAATCAAGCATTTAAAAACAACTACACGAAAAGAAAGGGATGATCTCTGAATAACCTTCCCTCTCTGAAGTCAGCAGTCTGTTTTACGCTACGACATCCACAGCAAATCAATGGATAAGATCGTTGATCCACGTCGAGGGATTTTGCCCAATCACCAATAGAAAGCCCACGAACTGCGGCCTCCACGAAATGCGCCCCCCTAAGCGTTTTTTTGCATAATATATCCGTTATCTAAAGTTGTGCAACGGTTTACCATTTCCCGTGACACGGTTTACCACTTCCCGTTTACCCTTCCCGGCAAAAGCCAGGACTCAGCTTCGTTCATCAAATTTCTGTATTCCGGCTTTCACCGGCATGACGATGAGACACCTACCGGCGCCGCCAATAGCATGGCTTTTTGCCGCGCCACGCCAAGACCTTGGCGGCCTCGCCCAAGATAAGCCGCACGTCGCCGTCCCGGTCCGTGCGCCAATGCCGGCTGGCAGCGTAGCATTCAAGCACCTCCGCGCGCGGATGGCAGAAGGAATTGCGACAACCCGCAGAGAACACGACATCGTGCGGCGCGGCCGCCTCCACGGTATACGCCCGCGCCCTGATGATGATGAACTTCAGCGGCCCAGTGTTACGCCAGGTTCATGTCTTGGCGCCAGCGCGTCTGAACAATCCCATGAACTTCGCCCAATACCGGGTCTGGCTCATCACGGTCAGCGTCAGCAGCAGCACCAGCACCACGGACACCGGACTGGTGAAGAATTCCGAGACGAACTGCAGTGGGTCGTCACCCGCCGAAATCATCGCGCGGCGATAGTTCGAGTCGAGCAGCGGCCCGAGGATGATGCCCAGAATGACCGGCCCGACCTGATAGCCGTAGGTTTTGAGGAAGTAGCCGGCCACGCCGAATCCCAGCATCCAGTAGATGTGTACCGGGTTGTTCTCGATGGCGTAGGAACCGACCGCCGAAAGAACGACAATCATCGGCAGCAGCGCCGATTTGGGAATTTCGACGATTTTGGCGAACAGCTTGATGCCCATGAAGCCAAAGATGGCCAGCCAGATGCACGACAGCGCGAGATTGCCGACGGTGAACCAGAACAGGTGCGGAGTTTCAATCAGCATCATCGGGCCGGGTTTCATGCCATGGATGTAGAGCGCGCCGATAATCACCGCGGTCACCGCGTCGCCCGGAATGCCAAGCGTCAGCATCGGAATGTAGCAGCCGCCGACCGAGCCGACGGCTGCCGACTCGGGCGCCACGATGCCCTCCCACGCGCCTTCTCCAAACGGGCGCGAGGGATTCTTGACGGTGCGCTTGGCGTGGTCGTAGGCCATCAGCGCGGCGATGTCGCCGCCCGCTCCGGGCAGCGCCCCGACGACGACGCCGAGGACCGAGCAGCGCGAGGCCAGCGGCAGATGCTTTTTAATCAGGCTCCAGGAAGGCATCAGCTTGCTGACGTTCTGCTTGACGATGGGGAAGCTCAACTCATGCAACTGCACCAGCACTTCGGAGACGCCGAACAGACCAATCATCGCCGCGACGTAGGGCGCGCCGGCGGTGAGCTGCACGGAGCCGAAGGTGAAGCGCGATTCCGCCGTCATCGGATCGAGCCCCACCATCCCGAACAGGATGCCCAGCGCGCCGGCAAAAACCCCCTTGGCCATCATTCCGCCCGACAGGCTGCCGACCAGCAGCAGACCCCAGATAGCCAGCATCATGTAGTCGCGCGGCGCGAAAAGCAGCGCCAGGTTGGACAGCAGCGGCGCGCCGATGGCCAGACACAGCACGCCGATGAAGCCGCCGAACACGCCCATCAGCGTGGTCAGGCCGATGGCCTGCCCCGCCTCGCCGAGCTTGGACAGGGGATAACCGTCGAGGGCCGAGGCGATGGCCGCCGGCGCGCCCGGCACGTTAATCAGGATAGCGCTGCGCGAGCCGCCATAGACACCGCCGTAGTAAATGCCGGCAATCAGCGCCAGCGCTTCATTCACGCCCCATTTGAAGGTGAAGGAAATCAGGATGGACACCGCCATGGTCACGGACAGGCCGGGAATCGCCCCGACGTAAATGCCGAAGAAAACGCCCGCCGCTGTCAGGAACATCAGATAGGGGTCAAGAAAGCTCATCCCGAAGTACGAAATATTCACCAATACGTCGTTCATCGGAACATCCTTTCCACGAAGCCTTCAGGCAACACCACCGAGAACGCCGTCTGGAAAACGAGGTATACAACGGCCAGCGAAATCACGTTGGCAATAATCATGTGCGCGTAGCGCCGCTCCCCCAGCACCAGGCTTGCCGCCACCAGATAAAAAAACGAACTGGCGATGAAACCCAGCGGTTCGAGCAGAAACATGTAGGCAATCAGCACGAGGACGAAAATGATATGCCGCGCCGGAAACACGACTTCGTAAAAGCTTCGGGCCAAGGTCTTGCCGGACCGGAGTTCAGGGGCCGGTTTGGACAACTCCTTGAAAACAATCATCAAGGCGCTCACGCTCATGACCAGAGTGGCGCCCAGCGGCACGGAACCCGCCGAACTCCACGAGGAAAACCCGGAAATCCGGTACGACAGATACAAGGCGGTGAGGCTGAACAACAGCATCGCCAGACAGAAGCCCAGTTCCCCCGGCTGCCTGGGTTTACGCATTTCTTCGTTACTCACTTTCAACACTCCTCGCCGCCAATCCCATTATTTCTATCTGATTCGAAACCGCTCCAACGGTTTTGATACCTCTCAAGAAACACCACTTAAGCTATTGATTTTATTGATATGAAATTTCACCATTTTCGACACTTCCCGCGGAGTAGGGCGATCCATCTTCCTCCCCCCTCGTGGGGGAGGATGCCCGAAGGGCAGGAGAGGGGCGGCGGTTCAGCGCGAAACAGGGTTGGGACAGGCCCAATCCTCCCCTCTCCTGCCCCTACCGGGGCCCCCTCTCCCACAAGGGGAGAGGGGAAGCAAACGCCTGTTCATGCTCACCGTGTTTCTTCGGGACGATTTTCGGCGTAGGCCCGATTACTTCGCTGATACCTGACATCTGATCCCTGCTCCCGTAGGTTGGGTAAGCGAAGCGCAACCCGACAATCGTAAATAGGCGGCGCGTAGCGCCGGAAAATAAGTATCGTCGGGATGCGCCGCTTCGCGGCTTTCCCAACCTACGTCCCTGATACCTGACATCTGATTCCCGATACAAGAAGCCCGGTCTGGCACCGGGCTTCCTCCCTGTCAGCCGCTCAGGGTTTGGGTATGCCGAATTTCTCGGGAGTAATCTTGGCCGCGCCGACATCCTGCAGCAACCAACTGGTCACCGACTGCCACTTCGTCAGAAAAGCATCGGCCTCGGCGCCCGAAATATTCATCATGATGTTGGCCCGGTCGGACATCAGTTGCTTGAACTGGGGCTCATCCGCCGCTTTCTTGAAGGCGTTGACCAGCGTCGCCTTGATGTCGTCCGGCGTATCCTTGCGCACGAACACGCCATAGAACGGCCCCCACGGGAGGTATTTGGAAAACTCCGGATACTCCTTGGTAATCGGCGGCACGCCGGGCAGCAGGTCGAAAGAGTCGATGTTCACCACCGCCAGCGCGCGGATGCGGCCGGCCTTGATGCCTTCGGTCACGGAACCGGCGCCGACCGGCGTGAAGTCGGCATGTCCGCCCATCACGGCCGTCACCGCCGGGCCTTCGCCGTCGAACGGAACGGATATCGTATTGATTTTCGTCACCGCGCCCAACATCGAAGCCACCGTATGCGGCAAGCCGCCGGGCCCGGTCATGGCCATCTTGATTTTGCCGGGACGAGCCTTGGCGTCATTGACCAGTTCCGTCAGCGTTTTCCACGGCGCGTCGGCCTTGACCACGATCACCCCGACGCTGCGCGCCAGAATGTTCACCGGAAAGAATTTGTCGTAATCGAATTCGGCCAGCCCGAGCACCTTGTGCAGCTGCGGATTTTCCGCGCCGAACAGCAGGTTATAGCCGTCGTTGGGCGAATTCACGATGAAATTCGTGGCAATCGCGCCGGTTCCGCCCGGCTTGTTGACCATCACAATCTTCTTGCCCAGAACGGCCTCGGCATGCGGCTGAATGGCGCGCGACACAACATCCATCGCTCCGCCCGCGCCCCACATGATGGTGCCCGTGATGTCCCGTTCGGGATAGGCCGCCGTTGCCACCATTGATGCCGTTGCACAAAGGCTCAGGATGGCTGCTCCCAGAAACTTTTTCGAAATCATTGATTCCTCCGCTCTGTCACACTGAAATAACCGCCCGGCCCCATGCCCGACAGTACGCCAACCGGCATCCACCGCTCGGTCGAAGGGGGATATTAGAAAGCCCCCCCAGGCAAGTCAACCCGACCAGGGTCGGAGAACCTCAGACAGTCGTTATTTCTACCATCATTCCCGCGAAGGCGGGAATCCAGAAGGCGTACTTTCGGCACAACGCGCCGCCATTCTTTGATTTCCAGCCATTCTGGCTGGAAAAAACGAACTGGATTCCCGCCTTCGCGGGAATGACGGGGTTAAAAATAGCGCATACCGCGCTCCCCAGAGGCCTCGTATAGGTTGGCGGTGAGCGTAGCGAACCCCAACACAACAGCGGTTCAACCGCCCGATGTTGGGGTTCGCTACGCTCACCACCAACCATCCCTACGTTTGTCGGGATCCCTGCAACCCTTTCACTATCTGCTTATTTTTTATCCCGGACAGCAGTGGGCTTCCGCCGGAATGACGAGGAGCCGCCTACCGGTGCTGCCAATAGCGCGGTCTTTCGCCGCGCCACGCCGAGACATCAACGCCCTCGCCCAGAACAAGCCGCACGTCGCCGTCCCGGTCGGTGCGCCAGTGACGGCTGGCGGCGTAGCGTTCAAGCACTTCCGCGCGCGGGTGGCCGAAGCGGTTGCGATAGCCCGCTGAAAAAACCGCGTCGCGCGGCGCGACCGCGGCGATGAATTGGGGCGACGACGAACTGCGGCCGCCGTGGTGTGGCGCTATCAGTACATTGCTGCGCAACTGCTCGCCGGCGCGGGCCATCAAGGCACGTTCGTCGGCGGCTTCGATATCGCCGGTCAACAGAACGCCTCCTGCCTTGTTCCAGACGCGCAAAACGCAGCTCATATTGTTGGACTTCTTCGCCTTGAGCGAATAATCCTGCTCCAACGGATGCAAGATGGCGAAGCGGACGCCGTCCCATTCCCAGGACTGGCCGGCGGCGCAAGGCTCGGCGGCTATGTCCCGCATCGAGGTCAGCAAGCGCGCGACAGGCCCATGCGCCCGCACGGCCTCCAGTCCGCCCGCGTGGTCCTGGTCGCGGTGCGAGACGACAAGCGTGTCGAGTCGCGCCACGCCGACAGCGCGCAGGAAGGGGGTGACGATGCGCTGCCCGGCGTCGGAATCCGTACCGTAGCTCGGGCCGGTGTCGTAAAGCAGCGTGTGTTTCGTCGTGCGTACCAGAACGGCCAGGCCCTGCCCGACGTCGAGCACGTCAATCCAGGCTTCGCCGGCCGGCGGTCGCGCCGCTTGGACCACCAGGACAGGCGTCAGCAGGCACAGTCCCAGCCAGCGCGCCGGGAAGCCGCGCGGCAGGAGCAGCCAGGCCACGCCCGCCAGGGCCAGCAGCACGGCCCATAAGGGCGGCGCCGGCTGCTGCCAGACCGGCCAGACGGCCAGCCAGCCGAGCAAATCCATCAGCCTTGCCAGCAGCCAGTGGTCAATTTGCAGCAGGGGTGGCCAAGGAAACAGGGCGTATATCAGCGCCAGCGGCGTCACGGCGAAGCTCACCACCGGAATCGCCACGGCATTGGCCAGCGGCGAAACCAGCGAGAACTGCTGAAAGAACAGCAGCAGCAAAGGCACGCTGCCCACGGTGACCGACCATTGCGCGGTTCCCCACTGCCAGAGTCCGGCATGCCAGCGGCGCGCGCCGTCAGTTTCACCGGGACTTTCCCCTACCCGGGCCGAGCCCACATAGAAAAGCACCGCGACGCATCCGAACGACAGCCAGAAGCCCACCGCCAGCACCGCCCAGGGGTCGAGAATCAGCACGGCCAGCAAGGCCAGCAGCAGCGTGCGCACGACGCCAAGATTGCGTCCGGACCACAACGCCAGCACGACCACGCTGAGCATGTACAGCGTCCGCTGGGCGGGCACCTCGAAACCGGCCAGCACGGTGTAGGCCAGGGCGGCCAGCCAGCCGACCAGAACGGCGGCTTTCTGCGCCGGTAGCCGCAGCATCAGGCGCTCGCTGCGCCGCCACAGAAAATTTGCCAGCAGCGCGCACAGCGCGGCGACCATCGTCACGTGCAGTCCGGAAATGCTCACCAGATGCGTCACGCCGGTGCGCCGGAACATTTCCCACTGTTCGCCTGGAATGAGACGCTGGTCGCCAATCGCCAGCGCGGCCAGCACACCGACGTAAGGCGCTCCCGGCAGTTCGGCCAGAAAACGCTGCCGCAGCTTGTCACGCATCCGCTCAACGAGGTAATCGGGACGCCACACAAACTCGTCCAGCCGCACCGCCCCGGCGCGCGCGCGGATGGAGCCGGTCGCCCGCAGGCCGCGTTCGAGCAGCCAGGCCTCGTAATCGAAACCGTGCGGGTTGGCGCTGCCGTGCGGGCGTCGCAGCCGCACCGTGAAACGCCAGCGCTCTCCGGGATGCAGTGTATGGAAGCTGGCGGGTTTTTCCACGTTCGCCTCGCCTCCCACCTCATCCTCCCCGGTCTCGCCCCAGGCGCGATACCACGACAGCAGGATGTGTTCGGGAACTCTGGCCTCGGGCGTGAGCACCGCTTCGACATCGAAGGCGAAGCGCTCGCCGCGCCCGGTATGCTGCGGCAAGGCCGCCACGACGCCGACCACCAGAATATCCCGAAGCTCCCAGTCTTCGGGAAGCGCGTCGGCCAGCCGGCACTCCGCGCGCCAGGCAGCCCAGGCGAATCCGAGCAGGGCGCAGGCAATGCACAAAAACCCACACAACAAGCCACGTAACGCGCCTCGCGACAGCACCGCCCCGGCGGTCTCGCATCGCCATGCGACCAGCACGCCTCCCAGCCCCGCCAGCGCCGCTGTCAGTTCCGGGCCGGGCAGCGCCGCCTGCCACTGCAAAAACAGAATGCCTGCCGCAAAACTCAGGATTGAACACCGCATGTCTCTTTAATATTCCTGGCACGTAAGTAAATTCCGTCATTCCCGCGAAGGCGCAGATCTCGCCCTATGCGCTATTTTTAACCCCGTCATTCCCGCGAAGGCGGGAATCCAGTTCGTTTTTTCCAGCCAGAATGGCTGCAAATCAAAGAATGGCGACGCGTTGCGTCGGAAGATACGCTTCTGGATTCCCGCTTTCGCGGGAATGACGCAGCAAACATAGCGACTATCATCCCAAAAACGTAATAAGGCGCCAAACGGAACGCCAAATAAAAACGGGGAAAGGCACCCCCGCCCTTCCCCGTTTCCGGTCCTCCCCGGACCCTTCTTAATGTTCCTTGGTGTTTCTGATGTCCGTTAAGCTTCCAGTTCCTTCAGGCGCGCCGCGAGCAGATGTTCCAGCGTTTCCAGCGCCTTGGTGAAACCGGCGATGCCCTCGGCCAGTTTTTCCGAGGCCATGCGGTCGGCTGCGTGCATGCGGACGAACGTTGCCTCATCCACGGTAATCTTGTCAACTACAGATGTTACAGCCTGGGCCGCATCGAGCTTGCGCGGCAGCACGCCCTGCCCGTTTTGCAGCTCGGCGAGCAGCGACGGCGCGATGGTCAGCAGGTCGCAGCCGGCCAGTTCGGTGATTTCGCCGAGGTTACGGAAGCTGGCCCCCATGACCTCGGTTTTGTACCCGAACTTTTTGTAATAGGTGTAAATCTGGGTCACCGACAGCACCCCGGGGTCTTCGTTGGCCGGGTAAGCGTCGCGGCCGGTATCTTTTTTGTACCAGTCGAGGATGCGCCCGACGAAAGGGGAAATCAGCGTCACGCCGGCCTCGGCGCAGGCAATCGCCTGGTGCAGACCGAAGAGCAGGGTCAGATTACAGTGGATACCTTCTTTTTCCAGCACTTCGGCAGCCCGGATGCCTTCCCAGGTGGCGGCGATTTTTATCAGGATGCGTTGGCGCGAGACACCACGGGCTTCGTACTGGGCAATCAGCTCGCGGCCCTTGGCGATAGTCGCCGGGGTGTCGAAAGACAGACGCGCATCGACTTCGGTCGAAACTCGGCCCGGAATGATGTCCAGTATCTTCAGGCCGAAGGCCACCGCCAGACGGTCGAAAGCCAGCGAAACGACCCTGGCCGCTGGCGCTAGCGCGCCGCTATCGACACGGGCCTGTTTCAGGGTTTCATCGACAATGCCCTGATATTGCGGCATCTGCGCCGCCGCGGTAATCAGCGAGGGATTGGTCGTCGCATCGCGCGGGGTAAAGGCTTCAATGGCCTGGATGTCGCCGGTATCGGCAACGACAACGGTCATCTCGCGCAGTTGTTCGAGCAGATTTTTGGACATGGGGTTCAGGTGACAGGGTGGCAGGTGACGGGTGGCGTATTTTAGCAAAAAAGGGACAGGCTGCCGGGGCAAACCCCAACACACAAAGGGTCGTGTCAATGCCTGGCTTGCCCTTCAGGCTGAAGTTGCAGAATTTCAGATTCGGAAAGACCAGTAATCGCCATCACTGTCCCCAACGGCAAACCTTCGTTTAGCGCTTTACGGGCTATGGCTAACTGCGCTTCTTCCCACCCTTCCTCCCGTCCTTCCTCTTGTCCTTCCTCTTGTCTTTTTTTCGCCGCATTTTCCCGCGCAACGATATCCCGTTGCAATTTTTCGCGGGATTCGGTGAGCAGGCGCGTTTGTTCGTCTTCCGAAAGTTCCACCAATCAGGAAACCGCCTTTTTCAATTCCGGGTCTTTTTCTGCGATTCTCATCAGTTCTTCCTCTTTGCGCGCATTCAAAAATCCAAGCCAGTCACATAATGCTGTTCCATCCTCTTCGGGCGGCAGCTTGGGCAGTTCCAGAGTGTTGACCTCCAGCAGATCGGTAAATTCCGAGTTGGTCTGGCGATCGTGGAGCCGATAACAATTACGATAACTCTGATTTTCCGGGATTTGTACATAATCCGTGATCAGGATGCAGATAGAGCGCTTGATAGCCTGATAATCCTCGCCTCTGCCAATCTGTTCCGTCACCATGCGGGACAGGTAAAAAACCACGCGCTCGCGCATCTGCGGATGTTCAGCAATCTGGATTTCGATATCAATGAGCTTGCCGTTGGGCGTTTTTACCTTGACATCCAGTATCCCTTGTTTGTCATCCCAGACTCAGGTAAAAACAAAAAACACGCCTGAAAAAAGGAGAACACCATGACGCAAAATTTGAATGTATTCATCAACGCCACGCGCTTCAGCGCGGCGCCGACGATGCACGTTGATGCTTTCAGCCATGCCGAGCTGTCGCGCGCGCTGGCTTTCCACCGTTCCATACCGGGTTATGCGCCGACTCCGCTGGTCAGTCTGCCGCGCCTGTCGCAGCGCTTGGGCGTCAAGAGCCTGCATGTCAAGGACGAATCCGCCCGCTTCGGCTTGAAAGCCTTCAAGGTGCTGGGCGGCGCTTATGCCATGGCGTGGCACATCAGCGAGTTAGTGGGGGAGGACATCGGCAAGCTGCCTTTCGAGGTGATTACCAGCGACAAAGTACGCAACAGTATCGGCGAAGTTGTTTTCGCCACCACCACCGACGGCAATCACGGTCGCGGCGTGGCCTGGACGGCGCGGCAACTCAAGCAGAAAGCGGTTGTTTATATGCCCAGAGGCTCGTCCGAAGAACGCCTTGCCGCCATCCGCCGCGAAGGCGCGCAAGCTTCCATCGTTGACATGAACTATGACGAAGCGGTGCGCATGAGCGCGACGGAAGCCGAGAAAAATGGCTGGCTGGTGGTGCAGGACACCGCCTGGACAGGTTACGAAAAAATCCCCTTGTGGATTATGCAGGGCTACGGCTCGCTGATGCTCGAAGCCATGCAGCAACTGCATGAAGTGCCCCCGACGCATATTTTCATCCAGGCCGGCGTCGGTTCCCTGGCCGGCATGGTGCAGGGCATGGTCACCTCGGCCTGGGGCAAGGACCGGCCCAAGGTCATCGTCGCCGAAGCGGCGGTCGCCGACTGCTTGTACCGCTCCTCCAGAAATGCGGATGGCCGGGCCGTAGCCGTCGGCGGTGATTTAGCCACGGTCATGGCAGGTCTGGCGTGCGGCGAAGCCAACAGTATTGGCTGGAACATTCTGCGCGACTACTCTACCGCTTTCGCCTCCTGTCCGGACTTCGTCGCCACGCGCGGCATGCGCATCCTGGGTAACCCGCTGCCGGGCGACCCTGCCGTCATTTCCGGCGAATCGGGGGCCGTCACCACCGGTCTGCTGTCCATCCTGATGCAGTCGCCGGCGCACACCGCGACGCGCGAGGCGCTCGCTCTGAACGAAGACTCGCGCGTGCTGGTGGTCAGCACGGAAGGTGATACCGACCCGCAACGCTACCGCGACATCGTCTGGGACGGCGAGATTCCGTCCAAACAACATCCATAAGCGAAGACGCTTAAACTCCGTCGTCCCTTTGATCGCCGGGACCCAGCTTCGTTCATCAAATTTTTCCGAATTCCGGAATGACGGGTTGAAATAAGCACTGTCCGTCCCAAGCCACAAAACGCTCCACAACAAATTGGAATAACATAATCACTTTTTAACTCACCCGAACAAAGGAAAATCATGAGCCGCAACGTCATCCATACCGATTCCGCCCCCGCCGCCATTGGCGCTTATTCCCAAGCTGTTGCCGCCGGCAACACCGTTTATATCTCCGGCCAGCTTGGCCTGATTCCACAAAGTGGCGAGTTGGCCGAGGGCTTCGCGGCGCAATGCCAACAGATGTTCCGCAACCTGCGCGCCATCTGCGAAGCCGCCGGCGGCGACCTGCAAAAAATCGTCAAACTGACCATCTTCGTAACCGACCTGGGCAACTTCGCCGAGTTGAACAAAATCATGGGCGAACACATCGCCGCCCCCTACCCCGCCCGCGCCGCCATGCAAGTCTCCGCATTGCCCAAGGGTGGTCTGGTCGAAGCCGATGCGATCATGGTGTTATAAGTGTTTTACGTAAAAACAATGCTTGTTTCAACCTCATCATTCCTTTGATAGCCGGAATCCGGAAAATTTGATGAACGAATCTGAGTCCCGGCTTTCGCCGGGACGACGGACTATTAAGCTCGTAGCACATAGGTTGGGGTGAGCTTGCGAACCCCAACACACAGCCAATGAATCATCCCAATGTGAGGTTCGCAAGCTCACCCTAGCCTATGCGTGCTCAAACCAGCCTATGCGGGCTTACGAAGGATCAATTAGCGCAATTCCCGGAATCCAATATCGCTTGGCTTTCTTTTAATGCTTTCTCGGCATCAGGCAGCCAGGGGTGGTGGAGAACTCGATATTCAGCAACACTCCCTGACTCGTAAGCATATTTCCAGACTATTTCTCTGCACTCGCCATTGATACCAAGTTCAGCAGCTTCTTCACTGGAAATGTTCTTTACCTTTTGCAATATCTCAATGGCCTTTAACTGTGCTTCTATCTCTGCTTTTTCTTTTGCATCAAAGGCTTGAAAACTTATTTCCCGACAGTTAGGTTCGGGAACATCCATGTCTTTTACGACCCATTCCGAGTTTTCTTTCTTAAATTCAGCGATATGCCATCCACCATAACCCCCCAAGCTATTTTTTGCGTTCCAAACAATACACGCCCTTCTTTTGTCCGCACTAAAGATTATATCTTTAAATTGTGCCGATCCTGGGTCCTTGAGATTTTGGCGAACAATGTCTTCTATTTTGGAATTGTCGCTCCAGCCCCAGGCGGCAAGGAGAAAAACAATAGGAAATAATAAAAGAGACTTTCTCATCGAGGCACCTCATTGATATTGAGTTTATAAAACACTGTGCGCTATTGCACTTCACCTGTACGTTTTAGAAGTGAGATGTGCAGTTGATTGGAAATTTCTTCGGCACATAATTTCAATCTGATTGCATCTCTCTCTTTACCTGTGCTTAACCCTTTGAGACAAGGGGCGTCATTCTTGAATTTATTGTGCAATCCTTTATATCCAAGATGCGGAGTTTTTATCAGAATCTTGTCACTCAAATAGGGAGCCAGTAAATTGGCTTTCCCCCCGCAAAGAATCACAATCGTGCAGTGTTTTACTTCCATTCGTATGCGGTTTATGTTTTGCTGCTCAGTAATATTACTGTCTGTATCTTCTGTCTTTTTGTTGTCCTTCGCAGAATGCATAACTTTTGTCGACGCATTAGTGATGAGGTATCGATATCTATCAATATTTGGAAAATGGATGGGGTCACTCTTATTCAAAAGTCCCAAAATAGCATTTATGTTGTTGCCGGTGTCACCAGCGGCTGGACACCCCGCCTCCTCTTCAAGTTTTCCGGGCGTGCTTAAGATGAATGCAACCTTGTTCTGAGCATCACCTTTGCAGAAATGGATTGTCATGATCATCTCCTAGTTGATATTTTAGTCGGAATATTACCACTTTAGTTGGAATATTACCACTATTGTTGGAAGACAGGGTATCCGGCAATCAGTAGTTTCTTCCCCTTCAAAAGGGGATTGTCGTGGAACCGGAGATTGCGTTTGGCAGAGTGCTTCGTCGCATACGCAAGGACAAAGGGTTGTCGCAGGAAGTTCTGGCTTTTGAAAGCGGTTTGCAACGTAATTTCATATCCCTTCTGGAATTGGGTGAGCGCTCTCCTACCCTGCGTAGCCTGTTCAAAATCGGTGCGGCGCTTGCCGTTAGTCCGGCAAACTTATTGGTGCTGACCGAGGTTGAGATTGATGGTGGTGGGCCGGTAGACGGAACACCGCACGAGGAAACGCAATAAGCAAGGGCGGCGGGCGCAAGCATCACCCGCCGACCCAATCGCGCATCCGCCTGAAAAACCCCGTCGCGCAAAGTCAGAATCCTGTCAGCCCGCGTAAAAGAAAGGCGTTCAAGGCGAAATGCGATAAACGGCGCCCGTCCCCCACATCCCCACCAGCAGTTCCTGGTGTTGTCCCTTTCCGAGCGCAACGGCGCTTCCGCGCAACTTGTCCGCCACGATGGAAGACGCGCCATCGAACCCAACCCTGCGAACCGCGCTGGCGCCGTTGTCGACCACCAGTACCGCGTTTGGGCCATCGGCAAGAATGCCGACGCCGGGGCGGTTGAAGCTGGCGCCGATCTCGTGGCGTTGTCCGTTGCGAAGCAGCCGGGTCACGCGCCCGCCATATTGGGAGACGACCAGGCTGCCGTCCTCCATCTCGACGACCCCCACGGGCAGCGAAAATTCCCCGGCAATCCGGGTGACTTTCCCCGTTGTGACATTCACGGCAACAATCTCGCCCGCGCCGCGATTGGCAACCAGCAATCGCCCATCGCGGGCAAATGCCAGACCGGTCGGCGTGGATAAATGCTCCGCCACCCGCCGCGCGCTGCCATCGGGGTTGATTCGCAAAATATAGTCAGCGGAATAGGAAGACACGAACAGCGCCCCCTGCCCATCCACCGCAAGCCCGGCGGCGGCGGGAATATCTTTGGCGATGACCGAACGCCGTCCTTCGGCGTCGATGCGCGTGACCGTGTTCGCCGACCAGTCGGACACATAAGTCGCGCCCGCGACAGAGACGATGGCGACGGGCGATTGAAAGCCGCTATAAACAAGCTCGTCAGCCATCACGAGAGAGGTCATGGACAGCATCAGTAACAGGCTTCCCCATTGAGCGCGCCAGTTCATGCGGGTTCTCCCTGATGAAAAAATACATCTTTGGCTGCCGCCAGACCATTCAGGGCGGCGGGAAAACCCGCGTAGACCGCCATTTGCATGATGGTCTCGACGATTTCTTCGTGAGAGACGCCCACATTCAGCGCCCCCTGAATATGCACCTTGAGTTGAGGCGTCGCGTTTCCCAGCGCGGTCAGCGCGGCAACCACGGCGATTTCCCGGCTTTTCAGATCCAGATTCGGTCGTGAATAAATATCCCCGAAAGGAAATTCGATCAGGTAACGGGCAAAGTCCGGGGCGATGTCTTGCAGACTTGCCAGCACGCGCTCACCAGCTTCACCGTCTATTTCTCGCAGTTTTTCGAGTCCGCGCTCGTAACGATTTTGGGGTTTCATGGACATCTCCTTCATCAGTGTTTGAATTCGACGCCAGGGATTGCTCAAACGCGCGGTAATACGCGATTTTTACCCGCAAAGATTCCGCGGATTGACGCATCGCCTCGATGTTTGCAAGCACGTCCGTCAAGTGCGCTTCCAGCATCTGGCGGCGCTCCGATACCGTCCTGTCCCCGGCGCCGCGTAGTTTTGCGAAGGTCTGCATTTTGCCGATGGGCATATGGGTCGTTCGCAAGCGCAGCAGGAATTCAATCCACGCCATGTCGGATGCCGCATAGCGCCGTTGCCCTCCGGCAGCGCGGGCCACCGGGGCAATCAGCCCGATCCGCTCGTAGTACCGCAGCGTATGGGCGGTCAGCCCCGTGCGCCTGGCGACTTCATCAATGCTCAGATGGGATTCCATGGAGTAATCCTAGAAGTTAGAGCGCGCTCTAAGTCAAGCACTTTATGGACGGCGTGGAAACAGCGCAAATTCACACTCCAGCCATCAATCAATTTGACGAGTAAGCAACAGCGGTTTCCAGCTTTAATCAACCCCCTGAAAAACTCCATCACGCAAAGTCAGAATCCTGTCGGCGCGCGCCGCGAGGCCGGTGTCGTGCGTGACGATGACAAAGCTGGTGCGGTGTGAGCGGTTGATGTTCACACTCGTTTCTCTGCGGAGGCCAGGTTTTGCATCTTCCACGCGGCGGCGGGGTCGTTTTCAGCGGCTTGCAAGGTGGAAGGGTAATCGGCGAACAGTAGCGCCGGGGCGAACTCGGCTTTCGCGGCGCACGCAAGATACCGGACTTCGGCCTCGTCAACGGGCTGAAAGACGCGATTCACGAAACCCTGCGCGACTTCAATCATGTCCTCAAGCTTTGGGTGGTTTCCGGCAAGAAGCATGGGATAGAGCGCATCCTCCACCTCGCGCCGCCGTCCGGCGAAGCGTCCGGACACATCGAAGGGACGCGGGAACGGGGCTGAAATAGACAAGTAGTAGAGCATGACCCGCCGCAGCAAGGTTTCATCGCCCCCGGCCAGCCTGGCGGAGAAGATGGCGGCGATCCGCCCCACGTCGTAAAGGTCTCGAACCGCCACCCGTTCCAGCAACGCCTTGGTTTTGCCCGCGAACAGCTCCAAGTCGGCATTGAGCGGAAAGCTCACCTGAGCGCCGGATGCCAGCACGACCGTGCGGGGTTCAACAGGCAGAAGCGGAGAACGGTTGAGGTAATCGACATCGATTTTCACGTTATCCGCGCCGTACCGGGTTTGATACTGAAGCCGGAAACTGCGCCCGGAATGTTCCGGTTTGCCTGGGGTAACGGCGAAGCCCAATTCACGAGCAACATCCATGACCGCCTGCTCGATTGCGGGGCGTTCCTCCAACATGCGGATACGATCTGTGCTGCCGATGTAGTTCAGGTCGATATCCACCGACAGGCGCGGCACGCCGAGCACGAACAGATTCAAGGCCGTGCCGCCGTGCAGGCAAAGCCGATCCTTGGCAAATGGATGCGCGGCGAGCCGGTCGAGGACGAGCAACAGGCGAATCACCTTGTCCGCGACTTGGGGTTGAAAGCCGGTGAAGTCGAGATGAATGGGCGTCATGCGTTTAACCATGCGAGCATTTCCTCTTCGGGGAATGGCAGATACAAGCGCCACCGGCTGACCCAGTGTGCGTCTCGCGGCGAGATGAGCGTTGAAAAATAAGACGGCCCTGCGCCGATGCTTGCCGCAAGCGCCTCGATCACTTCATCGCCAACATGCCAGGGGTCACGCTTCGCCTCCAGCACCCATCCGAGGCGGGCGCGCGCGCTGTGATTGAGGCCGTGCGCCAGCGACAAGGTTTTGTTGATGTCAAGGTATGCAACGCCGGAGAGGGCGCGCAACATATTCTCCGGCCCACCAGCCAGAGACGGTCGGACAAGGCAGTCAATCAGCGTCTGCTCTTTGGTGGTGGCGCGATACGCCTGACCCGTGGCGGTCAACACATCGAGCGTGTCGGTCGGATGCTCGCCGATGAAAACCGGTTCGTAGCTTTGACCGTCGAAGTGAAATGGCGCAATCCGATGCCTCGTATAAAACAGGGTCACGGCGGCAATGTTGTGTGCGATTCCGTGGAGTTGAAACGCCGACAGGTAGCAAAACACCGCATCGTCGGCGGCGCCTGCAGCGATATCCAACGGGTTGGCGCGTACCCCCTCGAAACGGCCCGAACGGGACACGTACAGCCCCCTGCGCACGCGTTCGACCCTGCTCGAACGCACAGCCCTGCTGAGGAGATTTCTGTCAGTCTGGCTGCGCGGAAACGCCTGCTCGAAGTTCTGCACATTGAACACCTGGTGACTGTTCAGGAAGGTGTTGATGGCCATCGCTGATTGCATGGAAATTGAATTAAGTACGCAGATATTACCACTTACAGTGGTAATTTCGACAACCGTGGTTCAATATTCAGCCCCGATCATCAAGCGCGCAAGCTTGGGGGATTCACCAATCACGCCTCCCCCTGAAAAACCCCATCACGCAAAGTCAAAATCCTGTCAGCCCGCGCCGCAAGCCCTGGGTCGTGGGTGACGATGACGAAGCTGGTGCGGTGCGAGCGGTTGAGCGAGAGCATCAGTTCGAAAACATCGCCGGCGGTCTGACGGTCGAGGTTGCCGGTCGGTTCGTCGGCCAGCACACAAGCGGGTTCGGTCACCAGAGCTCTGGCTATTGCCGCGCGCTGGCGTTCGCCGCCGGAGAGTTCGGACGGCGTGTGCTCCAGGCGGTGCGAGAGACCGACTTCGGCGAGCATCGTCGCCGCTTTTTGCGTGGCCTCTTCCCGGTTCATCCGGCGGATGAACAGTGGCATGGCCACGTTTTCGAGCGCGGTGAATTCCGGCAGCAGGTGATGGAACTGGTAGACGAAGCCGAGATGCCGGTTGCGTAGCTCGCCGCACTCGGCATCGCCAATCGTCGACAGTTCGCGCCCCATCAACCGGACCGAGCCGCCGCTCGGACTGTCCAGCCCGCCCAGCAGATGCAGTAGCGTGCTTTTCCCCGAACCGGAAGCGCCGGCGATAGCCACGCGTTCCCCGGCCAGCACTTCCAGGTCGACGCCGGCCAGTACCGACACCTCGGCGAGCGTTCCCTGGCGGTAGGTCTTCTTCAGCCCATGACAGGCCAGCACGACGTTCGCGGCCTCATTTATATCACTCATAGCGCAAGGCCTCCGCGGGATTGATGCGCGAGGCGCGCCAGCTCGGATAGAGCGTCGCCGCCAGCGACAGCACGAAAGACACGGAGGTAATCGTGATGACGTCGCCCCATTGCAGTTCCGAGGGCAGGCTGGAGATGTAATAGACTTCCTTGGAAAACAGTTGCGTGCCAAGCATCTGCTCGATGAACGGCACCACCACGTCGATGTTGAGCGCCAGCGTCACGCCGCCCGCCACGCCCAGCCCGAGTCCGATGAAGCCGATTAACGCGCCCTGCACCATGAACACCGCCATGATGCTGCGCGGTCTGGCGCCGAGTGTGCGCAGGATGGCGATGTCGGCCTGTTTGTCGGTGACCGCCATGACCAGCGTCGATACGATGTTGAAGGCCGCCACGGCGACAATCAGCGAAAGGATGATAAACATCATGTTCTTTTCAATCTGCACGGCGCGGAAGAAGTTGGCGTGGCTACGCGTCCAGTCGCTGATGTAGGCCGGCACGCTCAGCGTGTTGGCCAGTTGCCGCACGACCCACGGCGCGCGGAACAGGTCGTCGAGTTTCAGGCGCACGCCGGAAACGCGTTCGTCCATGCGGTAGAGCTTCTGCGCGTCTTCCAGGCGAATCAGCGCCAGCGCGCTGTCATATTCAAACATGCCGACTTCAAAGATGCCGCTGACCGTGAAGGTTTTCAGTCGCGGCAGTACGCCGGCCGGCGTCACCACGCCCTGCGGCGCGATCACCGTCACCTTGTCGCCGGTAAATACGCCGAGCGCGCGCGCCAGTTCGCTGCCGAGCACGATGTTGAAGGCGTCGGCTTGCAGCGAATCGAGCGAGCCGTCCTTGATGTGCTCGCTAAAATCAGCGACCTTTTCTTCTTCGCGCGGGATGATGCCGCGCACCATCGCCCCGCGCACCGACTGCCCGAAGGAAAGCATGCCCTGCGCCTGCACGTAGGGCGCGGCGCCGCGCACCTCCGCCAGCTTCGCGGCATCCCGCGCCACATCCTCCCAGCCGGACATTTCGCCGTCCGCCCCGCTGATTTGCACGTGAGAGACGACCGCCAGGATGCGCCCGCGCAACTCGGTCTGAAAGCCATTCATCACCGACAGCACGACAATCAGCGCCGTCACCCCGAGCGCGATGCCGAGCATGGAAATCAGCGAAATGAAGGAAATGAAATGATTGCGCCGTTTGGCCCGCGTGTAACGCAGGCCGATCAGCAATTCGTAGGGTAATGTCATCAAAACGATTAAAAAAGAAGAGAAAGTGTTGGACGATGAGTCATGGCATGACCAGTCCCAAACCCGAAGCAATCCGCCTGGCAAGGCGACGAAAATCCTCATAACAGCTTCTTACTGCGTCATTGTGAGCACCAATGGCGCCATCTGCCGATTTAAGGAAAAAAACAGGTTTGCGCGCTTCCATCGCCATGGGCGTCAGGCTGCGGTAATGCTTGAGCAAGGAAAGACAATGGGGATCATTATTTACAGTGAGCGGGACCGTATATTCCTCATCAAGCACGACCGTGCGATAGGTTTCCGGAATACGATCCATCCATCGTTTGTAGGCTTTCACCGGGCGGCTATCCTGAATGCCATGCTGCATGACAATATACCCCACGGCTTGCATGGCGCCTTTGGGCATAGGCAGATCACCCGGCGCCTTGGTCAGCAGGTCTGCCCATACCCTGCGCCATTCTCTCAGTGTCGGCCCCAGATTCCTCAGGCCTTGCAACGAAAAAAGATCGGGCGCCAAAGGCAAACAAACATAATCCGAAGCAATCAACGCGGATCGGTTAATGGCTCCAAGGTTGGGGCTCACGTCGACCAGTACAATATCCGCCCCCCATCCCGTTCCCGCCTGAACGAGCCGATGGAATGCCGTCATCGTCCGGAAGGCTGAATCATCGCGATTGTGACAGCGGGGCCAGGCGTCCGAAAGCTTGTCTTCAAACCGGGAAAGTCCGAGATCACCCGGAATAAGGCCCAGTCCGGGAGAAATCATTTCGACATGAGGATTGGAGATATCGCCAGTCCCTCTCAGAATCGGCTGGATCGCTCCATACACGGTGTCTGGATGCTCTTCATCCTGCCAGAGCGCTTCCAGCCTCTCCTCATCAAGAAACATCGCTGTCAAACTGGCCTGCGGGTCCAGGTCGACCGCCAGTACCTTCAACCCGAGGTCGGAATACATCCAGGCCAGGTGATAAGCGAGGGAAGTCTTTCCAACCCTCCCTTTATTATTGAAGAAAGCCATCGTCTTCATTTAAGTTCTCCGATAAACCCGAACCAGCACGGAACGCTCGTCGAATTCAAATTGCGGAGGCGGATTTCCGTTTTGCGCCAGAAGCGCCTGCGCTCGCTGCACGCCATACCCGAAGCGGTTAACGAACCCAAGCGATTTCATGGCCTCGGCGATGACCGGATTGCGATAGCTATTGCGCGTCGGAAAATTCTCCGGAGTCGCTTCGCCATACAAGCCACCGGGACTCTGTATTTCCATGTGATCGCTAAACACATAAAAACGAATCGGCGTATTGCTATCGTAATTGCGATGCATGACGGCGTTCATCAATAATTCTCTTAACGCTCTTTCCGGATAATCCGGCACTTTCTTTTCCGTAAACATGCCCACTGGATGCATTCCCGTCTGAATCGACAGCAACAAACGCCCTTCGAGTTCACTCAATACAGAATGAATATCTCCCGATACCTCCGCCTGATCTTCAGGAATATCCGTCAGATCGGTTCCCGGCAATCTGAGGTACTGCACATAAGCGCCCGGCATGTAGAAGCGCGGATTCTTACCGAACAGCAACACTCCCGCATGAGTCAGGCATTGCCGATCGGGATCGAACAATCTCAGCGACGCAAGCTGGTGTTCCACAGATCGGTGATTGACCATAATCGTCTCGGGATCGACAACTTCCCGCCGATAGGCTTCAAACAGACTCATCGACAACTCGTCGATACCCGCCTCAATGCACGGGCGGGCGTCGAACGAACGGGCAAGCCCGATGCGCCTCTCCGAAAGGATGCGTTCCTCCTGCTCACTGGCAATCGCCTTGCGCGGCCCCACCCGAATGTAAATACGCCCTCGATAACGGACCGGAGGAAGGTCGGAAGGCAGCACCTCCACCACGACAAGCTCATTTTCTCCGATGGAATGACGGCTAACGCTCATCACCGGTTGGGGCAAGACATTTCCGTCCGAACGAATACCGCCAAGATTCGTCAACAACTCGTCCGTTACCTTCAAACCGCAGGGAGAACCATCATCGTTGACGCCGATCAACAAGTAACCCGGTTGACGAGAACCTGGCATATCGTTGGCAAATGCACAAATCGCCTGACTGAATTTATCCATATTCGTGGCGGACACCGTCCGCTCCACCCGATCGGATTCAAGATCGAGCATCAGCGACCTCAGTTCTTTCTCACTCAACATCACATCCCCGGATACTTAAAATAGGCGACGGGCGCTATGCTACACTTTTTCCCCCCTAGCTTCCCGCCCACTCAAGGCCCCATGCCGCTCGACTGTCTCACTCTGCTTGTTCCCGAACTGCTCTGGCCGGAACCCGAAGACCATGAAGCGCTGGATAGGGTCGAATGTCCCGGCCTCACCCGGTTGCTCGCGCGCGCTCGTTTTTCGAGGGCGGAACGGCAATCTGTCGAAGCGGCGCTGATGGGATTGTTCGGCTATGTCGCGGCGGGTGTGACCCATACGGCCCATACCGCCTGCGGCGCGTTCAGGCTGCGCGGTGAGCCTGTATCCGAAGTTCCGGTCGACGCCGCCACAGCGCGCTGGATTATCGCCGACCCGGTGCACCTGCGTTTTAACCGGGATCGCCTGCTCCTGGCTGGCGGCGCGGCCCTGGCCATCGCTCAGGAAGAGGCCACTGCCCTCGTCGACGGGCTCAACCATTACTTCGCCGATCTCGGCGTTTTCCATGCCGCCTGTGCCGAGCGCTGGTATCTGAGACTGGCGGACGGTGTGGATGAGTACGCGCGGCACGCGCTGGAACGTCTCGACGCGCCGCCCCTCTCCGCCGTCGCCGGACGTAGCGTCGAGCGTGTGCTGGAGGAAATCATCGAGGAGCGCGAGATACGCAAGCTACTCAACGAGATACAGACTTTTCTGCACGCCCATCCGGTCAATCGGCGGCGCGAAGAGAGCAATCTGGCGACGATCAACAGCCTCTGGCTGTGGGGAGGCGGAAATCTGCCGCCGACATCACCATCCCCGGATTTCGACAGCGCCTGGAGCAATGACCCGCTGACTCGCGGTCTCGCCCTCGCCGCCAATCTGCCCGCGCGCGCTCTCCCGGAGAGCGCCGACGCGCTGTTTGCCAATCCTCCGCCGGGTACGCGGCCACTGGTCGTACTCGACTCTCTGGCCGAACCGGTCTGTTATGAGAACAGCGCGGATTACCGCCAGAGTCTCGCCGCGCTGGAGACACGCTGGTTCGCGCCCGTCTGGCGCGCGCTGGCGACCGGCGCCATCAAACGCCTGCGCCTCGTGGCTCCGACCGCCTACGGAACATTGAGCTGGGAGGCCGGCCGTTCCGCTCCGTGGCGTTTCTGGCGTCGCCCGCAAACGCTTGCGGAAACGGTCGCGGCGCTAATAAGACATAAAGAAAGGTATCAGAATGAAATATGATTTAAGGTGGCTTATTGGCGATTTTGAAAAAAAGAAGAGGGTTAAATATATATTCTTTTGGGGACATCAAAAGAGCAAAAACGGAGATTTGACATCTTCATGTTTCAGCCAATGGTGGGCGGCTCCGTTTTTTGTTGACAACGTCAAATACAGTACGGCTGAACATTGGATGATGGCGCAAAAAGCGCTTCTGTTCGAGGACGCAGACACTTATAACAAAATAATATCGGCAAAATCACCCGCCGAAGCGAAAGCATTGGGAAGACAGGTTTCTGGTTTTAACGAAATTATCTGGAAAGAAAAATGCTTTGAAATCGTTGTTCGGGGAAATTTATATAAATTCACGCAACATGAAGACCTCAAGGAATTTTTGTTGAAAACCAAAGACCGTGTTCTGGTGGAAGCCAGTCCGTTAGACAAGATATGGGGAATCGGATTAGCGGCTGACAATGAAAAAATTGAGAATCCCAAACTTTGGAAGGGGCTTAATTTGTTAGGATTCGCGTTAATGGAAGTCAGGGACACAATAAAAAATCGTCGCGCCGGGCCAGGCAACGAAGGAACAGCGCCCACGAGCGCGTCCAAAGCGGTTTCACAGGATAATTGATTCATGACCCAACTTAAAACCCGCCGCGTTCCGCCCAAGCTCCAATGGCAACTGGAACAACAGGGCTTGCATCCGCTGCTCGCCCGCATCTACGCGGCGCGCGGTATCGGAACGAAGGGCGAACTCGACTATGAGATCAAGGGGCTTATCCCTCCCGCGCAACTGACCCATGCCGACGCCGCTGCGGTACTGCTCGCCGACGCCATCGAAGCGCAGGCGAATATCCTGATTGTTTCCGACTACGACTGCGACGGCGCGACCGCCTGTGCCGTTGGCGTGCGCGCGTTGCGGGCGATGGCCGGCTCCGATGGCTCCGGCAGTACGGTCGACTATCTGGTGCCCAACCGTTTCACCTGCGGCTACGGGCTGTCGCCGGAAATCGTCGAACTGGCGGCGGCGAAAAATCCCGACCTGCTGGTTACCGTCGATAACGGCATCGCCAGCCTCGCGGGCGTGACGCGCGCCGCCGAACTGGGGATTGCGACGCTGATTACCGACCACCATCTGCCGGGCGAGACCCTACCCGCCGCGGACTGCATCGTCAACCCCAATCAACCCGGCTGCGATTTCCCCAGCAAGTGCATCGCCGGGGTCGGCGTGATGTTCTACGTGATGCTCGCCTTGCGCGCCGAACTGCGCGCGCGCGGCTGGTTCGGGGAAAACACGGGCATCCGGGAGCCGAATCTCGGCGCGCTGCTCGACCTCGTCGCGCTCGGCACGGTGGCGGACGTGGTCAGGCTCGACCGCAACAATCGCATCCTCGTCGACCAGGGTTTGAAACGCATGCGCGACGGGCGCATCAACCCCGGCATCCGCGCCCTGTTCCGCGCCGCCGGACGCGAACCGGCCAGGGCAAGCAGCACGGACCTCGGCTTCATGGTCGGGCCGCGCCTCAACGCCGCCGGACGGCTGGCCGACATGTCGCTGGGCATCGAGGCGCTGATTACCGACGACGACGCGCGCGCGCTGAACATCGCGCAGGAACTCGACAAGCTCAACCGCGAGCGCAAGGATATCGAGTCGGGCATGCAGGAACAGGCGCTCGCCAGTCTCGACGCCATCGACGAGGAAAGCGGCCCCGTTGCGGCCCCCGCTATCACCCTGTTCCATCCGGAATGGCACCAGGGGGTCATCGGCATCCTCGCCTCGCGCATCAAGGACGACCGCCATCGTCCGGTGTTCGCCTTTGCGCGCGGCGATGAGGCGAACGCCGACGGGGAACTCAAGGGTTCCGGCCGCTCGATTCCGGGCCTGCACCTGCGCGACGCGCTGGATCTCATTTCAAAACGCGAGCCGGGATTATTCATCCGCTTCGGCGGACACGCCATGGCCGCCGGCGCGACAATCCGCGAAGCCGATCTGCCGCGCTTCCGCGAGTTGTTCGCGCAGGTTGCCGGGGAATACCTCGCCCCCGAAGACCTCACGCGCACGCTGGAAACCGACGGCGGCCTGGAGGAAGGCTATTTCTCAATCGCCACGGCCCGCCTGCTCGAAAACGAGGTCTGGGGCCAGGGCTTTCCCGCGCCGCTGTTCGAGGATGAATTCACCGTCGAGAATCAGCGCATTCTCAAGGAGAAGCATCTCAAATTGCGCCTGCGCAAAGGCCGCCTCACCATCGACGCCATTCAGTTCAACTTCAGCCACACGCCCGGCGCCACGATTCGCGCCGCCTATCGCCTGTCAATCAACGAATACAACGGCGTACAGTCGCCGCAACTGCTGATTGAATATTTTGACAAGAGCGAGGAGGTATAGCTGGCGTATCAAAACCACAAGCTGCGGGGGTGGATGCACTGGCAAAAAGTGACCACCCTGGCGCTTCGTTACACAAGCTCGGCCCAGTCTTCCAGCCGCAAGTTGCTCATCTGGCGAAACGCCTTGTCATTCGTGACCAGCACCGCATCAAGACTTTTCGCATGGGCGGCAATCAGCAAATCCGAAAAACGTGGTCTGTTGTGCGCCGTGCCAAGGCGCTGTCTTTCAGCGGGTGCGAACCCCGCCCGGCAACTTTCGCTCCAGCCGGAAGCAATCGGAGCCGTCGTGGAGGAAACAAAACGGCTGAAGCCTCTGGTGTAGAAGGTTCTGTAAAGGAACTTGGCGAGCATGCAGGCTGTAACGTGAGTAAACGCTGAGCAAGCCTCGAAAAGGTTAATGTGGAAGTCGTCGACCCGCAGACAGACCGGGGAAGACTGATACGGCACGGGAAGCGAGCGAAATACGCACCGAGCTGTTTCCGCCGGGGTAGTGGCGACGGCATGTAGCAAGAAATTAGCGACAGGCCTTCATGCCTGTCGGTCTAAGGTGTTTTGGAAGGGGTTTGCATCCCCTCCCAAAACGGTCGCCGAAACCCCGGCCTTCAGGCCGGGGTATGGCTCCCACCTTTCTTACGGGCGGGGTTTCAAACCGGAGTTAGTTTTACGATGAAAGAGGAAGACAGACGCAACACGGGAAGCCCCGTCGTGTGGTCGAGCGCAAGACCAACTGGCTGGTTCATGCCCGGCGGACCAAGGGAACGCAGGAAGCCCGCATAGGGCGGAAAAGGCCGAAGGCCGCCTTCCGCCGGATGTATCCACAACAAGCCCTACCCGCTCATTGTCGTGATGCCGCTTGCCGAAATGCCAACGTGAGAGCGGGATACGTAAACATTTGCATTCGGCGGAAGGCGCTGCACTTTTCCGCCCCGCGCGAACTATGAAGATAACCGGCTCATCGAAAATTATCATGAAATAATCGTGGTCTGTCCCGATTATTTAATTCGATCGTCGGGATGCGCCGCTTCGCGGCTTTCCCAACCTACGCTTGCTAACGTACAAGTTCAGCGGCAGCCGTAGGCCGTCCGCTGCAACGAAGTGTTAGCGAAGTAATCGGGCCGGAGCCGAAAATCGTCCCGAAGAAACACGGGGAGCATGAACAGGCGTTTGCTTTCCCTCTCCCCTTGTGGGAGAGGGTGTCCCGGCAGGGGCAGGTGAGGGGGAGGATTGGGCTTATTCCGGCTCTGTTTCGCGCTGAACCGCCGCCCCCTCTCCTGCCCTTCGGGCATCCTCCCCCACGAGGGGGGAGGACGATGGATCGCCATACTCCGCGAAATTTTCATATCAATAAAATCAATAGCTTAAGTGGTGTTTCTTGAGAGGCGGTGGAATTTGCCACACCCCTGTTTTTTAGCAACAATTTTCTGCACTCTCCGCCTTTTCTGCATAAACTGTAATACTCCTGATGGTGGTTGGTGTTTTTTTATGGATAACGATTTCTTCTTCGGTAAGATAAGTTTTCAAAATATCATCTGGGATAATGATTGGCTTATCTTTCTGAATTTTAATGTTTTGAAAATTAGCCAGTTTAATCTCATTAAGATATTCTTCTTTTGAAATGGCACCCGACACACAACCTGCATACATTTCGGCGGCGGATTGGATTTTTTCAGGCAAATTTCCTGTCAGTACAATGTCCGAAATACTGAAATGTCCATTGGTTTTCAAAACCCTGAATATTTCCTTGAAAACGGCTTTTTTGTTTGGTACAAGATTGAGCACACAATTACTGACAACTACGTTTGCGGTGTTGTCTGCAACAGGCATGTTTTCAATATCGCCTTGTCGAAATTCGATGTTGTTGTAACCTCGTTTTTCGGCATTGGCTCTCGCCTTTTCAATCATGGCAGGCGTAAAATCTATGCCGATTACTTTTCCTGTTTCGCCCGTTTCAGCTCGTGCCACAAAACAATCGTTGCCTGCGCCGCTCCCTAAATCTATTACGGTGTCACCTTTTCTTATTTTGGCAAACTGTGTTGGCAAGCCACAACCTAAACCTAAATCAGCATCGGGGTTGTAACCGTTGAGCGCGTCATAATCTTCGCTCATAATGCTATACACTTCAGTACTGCAACCGCCAGATCCGCAACACGACGAAGCGTTCGTTTCCTTGTTTTGTAAAGCAATTACACTATATTTTTGCTTTACCATCTTTTTGATTTCCTGTTCCTTTGTCAAATGTGTTTCCATATGAGACCTCCGAGATAACTGTTGGTTGCTTGGCCTAACGAGCAGTATACGCCTTGACAGGTGTATAATTGCATATAATTATCCGACTGATTTTTGATCATTTTTCAGATTTTATCAGGTACGTGCGCAGAAAACAGGGATAGCCCACCATTCTTTCTCGGGTGAACATCGGAGGTCGCGCCTATTTCGATTTCGAGGTTTTGGGTAAAAGATATTGCGCGCATATTTTTATTTGCCGGTTTCCTGGGGTTTCCGGGTTCGTCCGCCGTCAGCTATCTGATACATCATTCCTCCCACCCCGCAAACGGGTCACGGTCTTGCTCGCCCTGATGACGCTCGGATTGACTCAGAAAATCCGCAGGCACATCAACCTCCGCGAGCGCGGCAAAGCAACCCTCCAGCGACTCCTTCCGGGCGGCGCGAGCCAGGCTTTCCGCCCTTGCTTCCTCAAGCGTCATGTTCGCGCCTTTGGCAAGGCGCATGCCGATGTCGGCTTTAAGTTCTGTCGAGGTGATAGTCATGGATAAGGGCCTCGTTTGTCGGTATAGTTGAAGCCTATTTCAACCGTGCGGTTTATGCAATATTACAAAAGCCATAGGGGAACAAGTGACTAGCGCCCCTCCCGACGGACTGAACCCGGAGCAGTGGCAGGCGGTACAGGGCACTGAAGGCGCGTTGCGAGTGATTGCCGGACCGGGTACGGGGAAAACGCGCACGCTCACGGCGCGCTATTGCCATCTGGTCGCCACGCTCGGCATCGCGCCGAAGAACATTCTTTGCGTCACCTTCACCAACCGCGCCGCCAACGAAATGAAGCGCCGGGTGCGGGCCACGCTGGGCGACCTTGACCTCGGGCTGATTTGCACCTTCCACGCTTTTTGCGTGCAAGTGCTCAAAGAGGATATCCATGTCCTCAATTACCCGAAAAATTTCATCATCCTCGACGTTGAAGACCAGAAACAGATTCTGCTCAAGGTGTTCGCCGACATGGGGCTGGGGCTGCGCGACACGACCATCCAGCGCACGCTCGATGAGGTGCTCGAAGCGCGCAAACTTTTCGCCACAAGTTACATCAACGACATTTACGAGCTGGACAACGAGGCGCTGCGCGCGCGGGCCGAACATGCCACGAAGCGCGACGATGAAATTTTCCTGCGTTACCTGTATGAGCAGAAAAAATGCTTTGCTTGCGACTTCAACGACCTGATCAACTTCGCCACCTATATTTTTGACCGCTTTCCCGATGTCCGCCAGAAATGGGCCCAGCGGATGCAATACGTGATGGTGGATGAATTCCAGGATGTGAGCGAACGCCAGTACAAGATTGCGCGCATCCTCGCGGAAAAGCACGGCAATCTCTTCATCGTCGGCGACCCTGACCAGACGATTTATTCCTGGCGCGGCTCGCACGTCCGCCTTTTTCTCGATTTCCCCAGGAAATACCCTGGCGCGCAGACCATCGCCCTCGCCACCAATTACCGCTCGACGCCCCAAATCCTGAACGCCGCCGAGGCGTTGATTACCCACAACGTCGCGCACTTTCCCAAAGCCCTGGTCGCGGTCAAAGCCGGCGGCGCGCGGGCGTTGTATTACCACGCCAAAAACGAGCGCGCCGAGGCGGAATGGATTGCGGACAACATCAGCGCCCTGTGCGCGGAAGGGGTCGCGCTCGGCGATGTGGCCCTGCTCTACCGCGCTCATTACCTCACCCGCGCGCTGGAAGAATGCCTCGTCGACAAGGGGTTGCCGTACCGGATTTTCAGCGGTATCGAGTTTTACGGGCGCAAGGAAATCAAGGATGTCATCGCCTATTTGCGCATGGTAACCAACGCCGACGACCTCGCCTTTCTGCGCACCGTGAACACCCCGCCGCGCAAAATCGGCAAGAAGAAACTCGATGCCTTGAAGGCGGAGGCCGAAGCGCAAAACCTTTCCCTCTATGAGACGTTGAAAGAAAACCTGTCCGGCCCCCTGCTCGCCGGCACGCAGGCGCGCCAATATGTGGAGGCTATCGAATACCTGCGCGCCCACCGTAGCGGCGCGCAGCTTGGCGATGTGCTGCAAAGCCTGCTCGACCGCAGCGGCTACGAAGAATTCCTGCGCCTGCAGGGCGATCAGGAACGGCTCGATAACGTCGCCGAACTCAAGCGCGCCGTCGACGCCATGGGCGCGGACGAAGACGCCACGCTGGAAGACTTTATCGCCCGCGCCGCGCTGTTCACCCATCTCGACGGTGAGGAGCGCCGCGATACGGTGAAACTCATGACCATCCACGCCGCCAAGGGGATGGAATTCCCTTATGTTTTCCTCTGCGGCATGAACGAAGGCGTGTTTCCGGGCCGTCGCGTCACCACCCCGGAGGAAATGGAAGAAGAACGCCGCCTCGCTTACGTCGCCATGACCCGCGCCATGACGCGGCTTTATTTGTCCGACGCCGAAGGGTCAGCCAACGACGGTCTGTTCAAATACCCGTCGCGCTTCATTTTCGAACTCGGCCCGGCACACCTCGATTACGTCGCGCCGCTCGACCCCCAGCTCGAAGCCGGCGCCCGCGCCTACATCCAGCGCGACGAAGCCGCTCTCGCCCTGCGCCGCACCGCTTTTGCTCCTGGCGAGCGCGTGATTCATCCCGTTTTCGGCGTGGGCGCGATCGTCGCGGTCAACGCCCGCGAGCTTTGCTACACAATTCTGTTCGATGCGCTCAAGACCGAGAGGAGCATCCAGTTCGGGGCCACACTCGATCGGGCATGAGTTTTCAATACGCTGGCGGCTGGCAGGCGCGCGATCAGAGGCATAGCTCTTCCAAGGATGTCATTGCGGGAAACGCCAAAAAGCTGCACGATGCTTCTTTTTCACCTTTCCGGGACCGCCCGGAGCATGCAGGTTCCATAAACATGATTTCGAGTCATCATGATCGCTTGCCCCGGCAGGGCTTGCTGCTACTGGCGGTACTTTCTCTTTTCTGGGGCGCTAACTGGCCTGTCATGAAGATGGTGCTGGCTGAAATGCCGCCGCTCTATTTCCGGTCCATCTGCACCTTGTTCGGCGGTTTAGGGATGCTGCTGCTGATGCGAGCCAGCGGCGTGTCGATCAAGGTTCCGGCCGGCCAATGGAGGCGCGTGCTGTTGCTTGGGGCATTCAACCTCACGGTCTGGAATGCGGCGATCGGCTTCGGCGTCCTGTTGCTTCCTTCGGGCCGGGCGGCACTGCTGGGATACACCATGCCGCTGTGGTCGACGCTCCTGTCCGTGCGCTTTCTCGGCGAACGGCTGACGGTGCGCGCCGTTGTCAGCCTGTTGCTCGGCTTGGCGGGGATTGTGGTGCTCACGGGCGGCGGCGCGGAAGGGATGTTGCAGGCCCCGCTCGGCGTTGCGTGCATGATTATCGCCGCGTGGGGCTGGGCGATCGGTGTGGTGCTTTTCAAACGCCTGCCGGTGGCCATGCCGGTCTCGTCGCTGACCGGCTGGATGATGCTGACCGGCAGCGTGCCCTTGCTGCTGCTGGCGATTCCGCTGGAGACCTCCCGGCTGACGATGCCGGGTTTCTGGCCCTGTTTCGGCGTCCTCTACAACATTTTCGCTTCTTTCATGTTTGGTCAGTGGGCATGGAATCGTATCGTACAGATGGTGCCGGTATCCGTTTCTTCCCTGTCATCGCTGGTCATACCGCTGATTGGCGTGCTCCTGGGTGTTGTCTTCCTGAACGAAGATCTCGGCTGGCGGGAGGTGACCGCCTCGCTGCTGATCCTGAGCGGCGTCGGCGCGGTGTCGCTGAAACGTTGAGCGACGCTGGCGGGAAAGCCGCCCGCCCATCAGGGCGGGAGGGCAGGGAGGGAGTTAAAAAGACTGTTTGAGTACGCCGGTAATGTTTTCCAGGTCCATGGAAATGACACAGCCGAAAGGCAGGGTACGGGCGGCATTTTCCGCCAGTTTCGGGATGTCGGCTTCCTTGACGCCTACTTCGCGCAGACTGACAGGCATGCCGAGCGAGCGTACGAAGTCCTTGAACGCCTTGATTCCGGCCAGGGCGAAATCGTTGTCCGGCGCTTCCTTCACGCCCAGGATGTGTGTGGCGAAACGGGCAAACACGTCGCGGCTCAACCCCTTGTCGTAGACATATTGCATCCAGTTAGGCATCACGATGCCCAGCGTTACTCCGTGCGGCACGTCGAAAATGCCGCCCAGCGCGTGGCCGATGCGGTGCGAGGAGAAATCGCCGCGTTTGGCCCGGCCCACGGAAGCCCAGCCACTGTGGGCGTAGACACTGCAAAAAGCCAGTTCCGAGCGCACGGCGTAATCTTCCTTTGCCCCAGGCAAGGCGCGCAGGCTGCGGATGATGGCTTTGGCGTACGCTTCGCAGTGTTCCAGGATGACTTCGCTTGTATCCAGGCTTTCAAAATAGGCTTCCAGAACATGGCTGAGCGCATCAAAACCACTGTAGCAAACCTGATTCACCGGCACACTGTACTGCAAGGCGGGATCCACCACGGCAACACGCGGGATAAGCAGATCGTTGGCAAAGGGGAATTTTTCCTGCGTTTCATCGTTGTTGATGACGCCGGTGTTGTTCAACTCGCTTGAGGTGCCGGACAGGGTCAGGATGCCGTAAATGGGCAAGGCGGCGGTCAAGGCTCGTTTGCGGGTGACGATATCCCAGATGTCGTGCCCGGTAGCTGCACTGGCAGCCACGGCCTTGGATGAGTCGAATACGCTGCCGCCGCCTATGGGCAGGATGGCTTGAGCCTGTATTCCTTTGGCAGTGGCCACCGCTTCGCGAACTTTGGAAAGACGCGGATTGGGCTGCACGCCGCTCACGGTTTCGTGTTTGATTCCGGCCTGATCCAGCAGACCCACTACCTTATCGTACAAGCCAGAGGTGTAGACCGACTTGCCGCCTGTCAACAACAGAACGCGGGAGATCGCCGCGTTGCCCAGTTCCGGAATAAGCTTTGATACCGTGTCCTGACCAAAAATGATCTTGGTCGGCGAATAAAAGCTGAAGTTATGCATTTTTTTCCTTGCCTCCGTTGCGGTTGAGTGCTTTACAACGTGAAATTTTCTCTGAAAGATGCTTCAGAAGTATACCGCAAAGATATTCAGACCTTTCTCAAGGCGTTGTTGCCTGGCTATCAGGCCGTGAAATCGCGCGCCAAGGAATGAGTTATGACTTCGCCTCATTTCAGTTAGCAGGATGATTGTAACTACTTGATTCAATATGGTTTCCGTGACTTTGTTTGTATTTTACAACTACCATACCAAAGGTATTGCAAAATTCACTATTCGGGAGCAGACTCCGAACTTTATCGATACAGTCACCTTGTATCAGAGATGTTCTGAAATAAAAAAGAACGAGCAGCCCAATCGACAAACGTCGATTGATGGCACCCAAAAGGGGATGTAGGGGGATGGCCGGTGAGCCTGAAAAAGAACGATAGCGACATAAATTTCCGGAGCCGGGATTTTCTGCTCGGGCATATCCGTCACACCCTGGCCTTTTATGATCCCAGAGTGGTTGATCCGTCCGGAGGTTTTCATCATTGCTATATGAATGACGGGACGCTGTTCAACCCTGGCTTAAAGACGCTGGTCGCCTCGTCACGCTTCGTTTTCAACTATGCCAAAGCCTATCAACAGTTCGGCGAAACGGCTTATCGGGAAAAGATGATCCACGGGCTGAATTATTTGAGGGACGCGCATCGGAATCCCCATACTGGCGGATATGCCTGGAAAATCGAAGACGGTCGCGTTATCGACGCGACGAATCACTGTTACGGTCTGGCGTTCGTGCTGTTGGCCTATACCTGCGCCCTGGAAGCCGGTTTCGCGCCAGCGCGTGAATGGATCGACGAGACATTCGACGTAATGGAACAGCATTTCTGGAGCGAGAAGTACGGTCGATACGCCTGCGAGGCCGATGCGGACTGGAAAGTAACGCCTTATCGCGGTCAGAACGACAATATGCATGCCTGCGAGGCCATGAACGCTGCCTATGAAGCGACGGGCAAGACGACCTTCCTCGATCGCGCCTGCGCGCTGGCCGAGGCCATCGCCAGCCGCTCTTCGGCAAGCCGCAGTCAAGGTCATATATGGGAACATTACACGACGGACTGGCAACCCGACTTCGAATATAACCGTGGAGATACGAAGAGCAATAGCTTGCGCCCCTGGGGCGTGCAGACCGGGCATCAAACGGAATGGGCCAAGCTCCTGCTCATCCTGGACAGGCACCGACCGGAAGCGTGGCGGCTGGAGCGCGCGCGGGAATTGTTCGACACGGCGATGAAATACGGCTGGGATCGTGAGCATGGCGGATTGATCTACGGCTACGAGTTGTCCGGCGAGCCATGCGACCAGGACAAATATTTCTGGGTGCAGGCGGAAAGCATTGCCGCCGCCGCCCTGCTCGCCGACAGAACGGGCGAGACGGTCTGTTGGGACTGGTACGAGCGGCTCTGGGATTACGCTTTCAAGTATTTCGTCGATCATCGCTATGGCGCGTGGTTTCGCATCCTGTCGAGAGAAAATACCCGCTATGACGAAAGGAAGTCCTATAACAACAAGGCGGATTACCATACGATGGGCGCGTGTTACGAAGTGCTTAATGTCATTCCGGCATGAAGTATCTGTTGAATCACTGGATTGTTTGCAGCTTGTTTTTTAAAAGGAGAGTTGAAATAAAAATGTCTTTGAAATCGCTGATGTTGTTGGCCGCAGTGCCTATGTCCATGCTGGCTTTCCACGCTGGCGCGGCGGAATTCACTCTGTAGGTCAGCACCTCGCAAGTCGCGGATGACCCGATGTACAAGGGCCTGCTCGAATTCAAAAAGAATGTCGAGGCGCGTACCAATGGCCGTATCGAAGTCAAGACCTACGCGCGCGAGGCTTGGCTTTTCATCCTCACAGTGATCGCCGAGATACTGCTGATGATTTTCTTGCCGGAAGTGGTGCTGTTCGTACCGAATCTGGTATTCGGCGCGGGTTGAGAGAAAAACGCAACCGGGCTCACGGCGAGCCCGGTTTTTTATCCCTGATAATAATGGACGACACTTGGCGATGCGTGGAATAACGATTCGGGACGTGGCGCAAGCGGCTGGCGTATCCGTGACCAGCGTCTCGAATTATCTGAATGCGCGGCATGACGAAATGCGTCCGGAAACGATGGCGCGCATCGCCGCGATGATCGAGGCCTTAGGGGCTATACGCCCAGTGGCACGGCGCGGCAACTCAAGACCGGACATGTGCCGATGCTTGGCCTGCTGCTGCCTTCGGTAACCAATCCATATTTCGGCGAATTGGCCGTGGCCCTCGACACAGCGGCGCAAGAGAAAGGCTTCCGGGTCATTCTCTGCAATACCCAGCGGCATAGCCTTCGTCCTTTTCGAAACACTCACCGCCGACTCGGGCTTCGATCGGGTCGACGTCGTCTCGATGAATAACTTCCTAGCAACGAGCAAAACGGTGCTATGTCCTGCGCCAAACTATGTCCCGTGTTAGCAGGAGCAGGTAATGAATATGTACGTGCTGGTCTCTGCGCAGCCTCGCTCTGCCATGGCCTGGAGGTGCATCATGAACACGCTGCAAGAAGCGTTAGCCGAATATCTCCAACTTCGACGGGGCCTAGGTTTCATACCAACTTGCTTTCAACAATATAAATATGGAGATATCTCCATGCTTTATCTTTAGATTCAGGTGGGTAGCCTCTATATCATCGAACGCAAATTGGTATCAAACTTCAAGACGCTGGTCTACAACTGCCGCGCTTTGTTGCCTTTCTGGAGGAGCGTGGGAGTAAGCGCCTGCACAAGTCGCCTTCATCGCTCGCGCTGGAGGATATCGATGCTCCACTGGTAGTGGCCTTTCTTGATGACTTGGAATCAACCCGTGGCATCACGGTGCGTACGCGCAATCTTCGGCTGACGGCAGTACATTCGTTCTTCCGCTTCGCATCCTATAAAGCGCCGGACCATGCGGCTCAGATTGAGCGTGTGCTGGTCATCCCATCCAAGAAGTTTGATCGCGCCCTGGTTCCTTTCCTGAGCCGGGCAGAGGTCGATGCCTTGCTGGCCGCTCCCGATCAGCGGTACTGGTCTGGTCGCCGTGACCACGCTCTGATATTGTTGGCAGTGCAGACCGGGCTGAGACTGTCGGAGTTGACTGGCTTGCGCCGGGACGATGTGAACCTGGGAACTGGCTCCCATGTCTGCATAATCGGCAAGGGACGCAAGGAGCGCTGCACACCGATGAGCAAAGCCACCCGTGCGGTGATGGCGGCATGGTTGCGCGAATCCGCTCGATCTGCTGAACAGCCGGTGTTTCCCAATGCGCGTGGTGGTTCGTTGAGCGCACACGGCGTGCATTACCTGCTGACCAAACATGTAGCGACGGCTGCGCTAAGTTGTCCATCGCTCAAGTATAAGCGGGTTTCTCCACACGTTCTCCGGCATACGACGGCGATGGACCTGCTACAGGCCGGTGTAGAGCAGTCGGTGATCGCGCTGTGGCTGGGACATGCATCGATCGAGACGACGCAGATCTGGAACTGAAGGAGCGGATGCTCGCCATGACCACGCCACCGGAAGGAAAGCCCGGACGCTATCGGCCGGACGATGCGCTGCTTGCTTTTCTCAAGGGTTTGTAACTATGTCCACAACATATCCTCCACGTTTCCTGCATCTACATGGGTATTACCGGCTGCGGGACATAGTTTGGCGCAGGACGTAGTCCCGCCTATGTCCTGCTGTGCATAGACGGAAAATCACCAGCACTAGGTAGATGCTGTACTTCGAGGTGATTTTGGCAAACAGGGCCGTGAGAGATGTTTTTTGTGTCATGGTGGTTTATCCAATCAGCGCGAGTTTCATGATGTTTTCCTGCGAGAAATTCCTGCGTGCGAGTTCACCGGTGATGCGGCCCTTGGCCATCACATAAATACGGTCGCATACGCCGATCAGTTCCTCCATTTCCGAGGAGATCATCAGGACGGCCTTGCCTTCTTGCGCCAGTTCCGTGATCAATTTATAGATTTCGAATTTCGCCCCGACATCGATGCCGCGTGTCGGTTCGTCGAGCAGCAGCACCTCCGGCGAACACAGCAGCCACTTGGCGAGAACGATCTTCTGCTGGTTGCCGCCGCTCAGCGAGGAGATGAGCGTTTCCAGCGACGGGGTCTTGACGTTGAGCCTCCTGCTCATGGCCGCATTGCGTTCACGCTCCTCGCGGTGCTTGATTCCCCATGGACCCATCACTGTCTTCAGGCTCGACAGCGACATGTTTTCCTGGCAGTCGCGCACGGGGATGATGCCAAAGCGCTTGCGGTCTTCGGAAACCATGACCATGCCATGCCCGATGCTGTCCTGCACGTCGCGGATGGCGACTTCCTCACCCTTGAGCCGGATCGTCCCTGATGTATAGGGATCGAGTCCGAACAGGGCGCGCACGACTTCGGTGCGGCCGGCGCCCATGAGTCCGGCCAGGCCGACGATTTCTCCCTGGCGTAGCGTGAGGCAAACATCGCGGAAGGCGCGCCCCTGCGTCAGCTTGTCGACTTCCAGCGCCACCGGCCCCGGCGGCAGATCCTGCTTTTCCGGGAAAACGGATTCCATCTGGCGTCCAACCATCAGGCGGATCACGGTGTCGATGTCGAGTTCTTTTGCCGGCCGGGTATCGATCAGGCATCCGTCGCGCAACACCGAGATTTCGTCGGCGATGCGGAAAATCTCGTCCATCTTGTGCGAGATATAGATGATGCCGGCGCCCTTGGCCTTGAGTTCCGCGATCTTGCGGAAAAGCATGTCGACTTCCTTGGTGCTGATCGCGGAAGTCGGCTCATCCATGATCAGGATGTTCGCTTCATAGGAAATGGCCTTGATGATCTCCAGCATCTGTATGTCGGAAACGGACAATTCCTTGAGCTGGGTGTCGGGCTTGTAAGGCAGACCTTCCTGCGCCAACAGTGCGGCGGTCTGCCAGCGAACGCTTTTCCAGTCGACCTTGCCGAAGCGATTGACCGGTTCCCGCCCGAGAAACAGGTTTTGCTCAACCGTCAATTCCGGGATGAAATTCAATTCCTGGAAAATCATGGCGATCCTGTGAGCCCGCGCATCGAGCGGGTCGCGCATCACCACGGACTGGCCGTTGACCAGAATCTCGCCGCGATCCGGCTGGTGAATTCCATTGATGATCTTGCACAGCGTGGATTTGCCGGCCCCGTTTTCACCGCACAACACATGGACGCTGCCAGGCTTGACCGAAAAGCTCATATTGCTCAGCGCTTTTACGCCGGGAAAGAGTTTCTCGATTCCGCGCAACTCAAGGAGTGGAACTGTATCCATTTAACCCTCCGTATTTTTGTGAGGCACATCATCCCGTAGAATTTTGGCATTGTCAACATAAATTGCGCAAATTTTGAAAAATATTTTCCATGTTTTTCTTGGTAAATGACGCTCGTTGGCGCGAAAATCGCTTTCTATGAGGCATTAAGCGGTTTTTCAAGCGAGATTTTGCGCGTTATTTCAGGTTTTATTTTGCGCAAATTTTGCAATTATGTGCGCAAAATCATGTTTGTTGGCTCGCGGATTGGGTGTAATATCCGTGACCATGAACAAGAAATCGGTAACGATGAAAGACATCGCGCTGAAGGCGGGAGTGTCGGTCACGACCGTATCGCACGTCATCAGCAAGACGCGAAATGTGGCCCAGGAAACAAGGGAGCTGGTGCTGCGCACCCTTGAGGAATTCGACTACCAGCAGTCGGAAGGCCGGCAGAGCCAGAAAAAGACGGCGCTCGACCGTATCGGCGTCATCACCGCGGATATCCAGGAGGATTACTACATCCTGCTGGTCAAAACAATCGAGACGATCGCCTCGGAGAACAACATCTCGGTTCTGTTTTGCGATTCGGAGGACGACGAGGAAAAAGAGGCGCGCAATATCGGCATGATGCTGGACCGGGAGGTCGATGGCCTGATCATCGCCCCGGTGGGTTTCAGTCCGTATCCGAGGCGACTCAAGGCCGCCGACATACCGGTAGTGCTGGTTGACCGGCAGTATGACAAGCACAATACCTCGTTCGTTGGCATCAACAATGCCGACAGCGCCGTCAAGGGAACCGAATATCTCGTCGGCAAGGGATGCTCCCGGATCGGCTTCATCGGGTATGCCGAGAGCGTTTATACGATTCAGCAGCGCGTCGCCGGCTACAAGCTCGGATTATTGCAGTATCTGCCGGAACAGACACCCTGCGTGCTGCATCTCAGGTATAGCAAGGAAGACTCGTTCCACCTGATAAAAAGCTTCCTGACGGAACACCGACCGGACGGCTTGCTTTGCGGCACATCGGACATTTGCTATCAGCTCCTCAGCGTCGTCGAGGACATGGGCTTGCGTGTCCCGGAAGACATTAAAATCCTGACTTATGACGACAACAAGTGGCTTGATTACCTCAAGTATCCGGTGTCGGTCATTACCCAACCAACCGTCGAAATCGGCTGTCAGGCCGTGGAGCGCATCATCCAGCTCGCCGAGAACCGGCGGATAGGCAAGCGGACCAAGACGGAAATCCTTTTTGACGTGCAGATCATCGACCGGCTGAAAAATAGCTGAAAATGGAGTTCTCAGTGCGTGGCTTACGTTTATTGTCTGTAGAGAAAATGTGGGCTGTCCCCAATGCTGTTCACTTAGCGAAATTGAGAGTATGCTTTCCCCTGTTACATCACGCAGAGGCTGGCGATGGCAGGCAGAGCACAGGATTTAGGGGGTCAGATTCGTGTTGTGGATTATCAAAAAATGTAATAGGGCGCTTGCCGGAATGCAAACGTAAGAGCGGGATACGCCGCTTGTGGCTTTCCCAACGCTTGCTGTGGTCATGTGCAACTGCGGGTTCGGCTTGATGGCGATCTCATCGATGAAATAGTTCTAGTTCGACTCGGCCGCTGCTGCGGTGCTTCACGAGTTCACCCACGGTAATCAGGATGGAACGATCTTTGCTGACCGCCTCGGCGTAAGCCGGAACACCTTCCTGGTAGATTGCAGTGGCTGAGAACTTCTCGACTGGTTTCCCATTGATTAGGAGGTTGCCGAACGTGATCTGTACCTTCGGAATCTGTTCCGGTCGGACATCCGAGGGACCGTACACCTCGACGAAGTTCGCTACCTTATTCTCCAGCACCAGCCTCTCGCCTTTAAATCGGAGAGCACCGATGAAAACGTTTTCATCGGTGGTATGGACTCGGACGAAGGCTCCCACCCACGTATACGGCTTCCCATCGACCTCTTCCGTTTCCATCCGCACGAGCTTGAAGGTATAAGTCTGTAGTGGTCTAATTTCCTCGGACAGGTAGATAGGTAGAAAATCACCTATAGAGGAGAAAAAGATGAGCCAAACGATAAAGCCAACGAGGAGGAGCTTCGATGCGGGTTTCAAATTGCAAGTTGTAGGCATGATCAAAGAGCAAGGCCTGACGGTCAGTCAGGTTTGCCGTGACATGAACCTGGGCGAGACAGCGGTACGCCGCTGGCTTGCCCAGGTCGATGCCGAGCAGTTGGGACAAAAAGGGATCGGCAAGCCGCTGACGGCTGAACAACAGCGCATTCGGCAATTGGAAGGCGAGAACCGGCAACTACGTCAGGACAACGACCTATTAAAAAAAGCATCGGCCTTCTTTGCCCGGGAACTGAGATGAAATATCAATGCGTCACTCAGTTGCAACAGAAGGCTGCCGGCGCCCTTTCCCTGGATGACGCAACACGCGACGAGAACTCCGTCCGGCAGAATCCCGGCGTTGCCTCTTTGTGTCGATTGCTGGAAGTGAGCCGATCAGGCGATTACGCCGCACGAAGCCGAGCCCAAGCGCCTAAGAAAGTCTGCCTCGCCACGGCGCACCTGAAAGCCGCCTTTGCCGACTCGGGTCGAAGCTACGGCAGTCGGCGCTTACGTGTCGCGTTGGCGCATCGGGGCCTCCGCCTGAGCCGCGACCGGGTTCGCAAGCTCATGCGCTTAAACCAGATACAACCGGTCTGGAAGCGCAAGTTCATTCACACGACGGAGAGCCAGCATGGGCTCCCTGTTGCCAGCAATGTCCTGGATCGCCAATTCCAGCCCGGCGCGCCCAATATCGCCTGGGTGGCAGACATCACGTATATCCGTACCCGTAGTGCCTGGCTTTACCTGGCGGCCGTCATGGACTTGTACTCACGCAAGATCGTGGGCTGGGCGATGGCACCCAACATGGAGGCTGAGTTGGTGTGTTCGGCTTTGCAGATGTCCATCGCGCAACGCCAGCCCCCGAAGAAGATGATCGTGCATTCTGATCGTGAAAGCCAGTACGCCAGTGCGCTTCATCGCGCCTTGCTGGCGCGACATGGATTACAAGCCAGCATGAGCCGCAAAGGGAACTGTTGGGACAATGCCGTGATGGAGCGTTTCTTCCTGAATCTCAAGAGGGAGCGGGTCTGGCAGCGTGACTATGCCAATCCGGCGGAAGCCTCTCGGGATATTACGGATTACATCGTCGGCTTCTACAACAGCTCCCGCTTGCACTCGACTTTGGGTTACCTGCCGCCCAATGTCTATGAATCACTTTCGGCAGGAAAACAACCTATCCATCTGTCCGATATTTCTTGACCACTACAGTCCCCTTTTTCCATGCGAACGCCCGCCGGACGCCGACAAAGTCCCCTTCATGTCCAGAGCTCTCGCAGAGCCCGCCCTCTGAGGCACGAATCGCTTCCAGACTGCGCTCGTCCCACATCGAGAAAATGAATCCGGGCCCGACCTGCCGCCGCGTCTCTTCGGCTCGGCTTCGAGTGTACACGTGGGTTTGAAGTCCACCGTAAAATAGTGTCTTGTTGAAATAGCCTAAGAGCGGTGCGATGTAAAGGGAGACGGAAGGAGGCACATCGGCACTGACCGTGACCTCGACACTGTAACTCTGGAACAGCCGACTCTCCCCGAGTTTCCACCGGGTATCGACAAGGTGCCAGGGGAGCCTCTTTATTTGGGGCGTGTTCTGTCTGGCTGGCGGCGGGGCGGCGAGGGAAGGCAGGGAAAGGCTGCAAGTAACGAAGAGGACTAATCCTAGCCGTAAATTCATGGATATCTCCCGCCGCCTAACGCTCCCGTTCAGCAACGCGCTGCAACGGGTGGTTGGGCGTCAGCCGGCGCAATGATGTACACATAGAATTTTGTGTCCACTGACATGACTGAAAATGCAGAAGGCAAGCCGACTATTGGGATTTCCGCGAGACTCCAAGTTCAACCTCGGTGCGCACAGTATACTTCGTGATCTCCGTGGTTGATTGGAATCTTCAGGGAAATTACAGCGACGCCAGAATACCGCCATCCACGGCGATGATTTGACCGGTGATGAAATTCGCGCCCGACGAACACAGGGACAAGGCAGCCGCGGCGATCTCCTCCGGCGTGCCCCAGCGTTTGGCGGGCGTGCGGTTGACGATGAAGGCGTCAGGAGAACAACAGGGACACCCATTAGCCTGCCCGTGTCAAGTGAGTAAAACTTTCACACAGCGGCGTTAGCCGCTGATCCTAATCTTTTCCATTCCGCAAGGGCCGATCACGCCCGTTTCTTCAAATCGTGGCTGCGACGAATCGCGCCAGACACCCATCAGGATCAAGCGAATGACAAGGTATCCGTCTCTCGCCCTGGTGGCCAGGCCGCCCCGGAAGAACGTTGGTGCCACAGCGTGTCCAAGGGGTTCATCACAGAACCGTGGCTGCCGGGTGTTCCGGCTCCAATCCCTAACGGGCTCACGTTGTGGGTGATCCGCTTTCCTGCCAATCGGTGACGGCCTCCGGTGTCCAATTCAGCCCGCGTAGATACTGTGGACTTTGTCAAATACCATGCAAAGCAGGGCTAAAAGGGAGTCCTGATTTGAGGACACCAAAAGCGACATGAATGAGCTTGCGCATCATGGCCGCGATAATAAGCTTAGGAACCTTGCCTGCGGCAGACAAACGAGAGCGGAAGCATTTTCCCCAGTCCGTGTGATAAAGGGTAGTCATAGCCGGCATGTAAAGGGCTTTGCGCAAGA
>BNUC01000003.1 GCA_025997075.1 Betaproteobacteria bacterium
GCTTCTCGTTTAAAAGTGGCATCATTGCCGCTATCCGATTTTCCATGGGCCGTACCCCCTTTTTACGTGATACGACATTATATTACCTTGCATTAAATTGTATAATTTATTTTTTTACAATTCCTTAGCAACACAAATAGTTGGAGATTTATTCGGGGCGCCAATTTTGAACGGTTTAACGAATTTGGAGTAGCCTCCAAATTTCCCAAAGCATTGCCTTTTACATATCAAAAATGCAATGTTAAACCGGGTATGCACGCCTCTATTGAGTTTGAGCGCGATAAAAATATTATAACGCTCACGCTTTATGGAAATGGCGACTTTATCCCGGATGCCAGACAGTACAAAGAAGTATTTGGTGATGAGATCGGTGAATTTAAGCTCGTAGATCGATACTATGAGCAAGATGTAAAGGCAAAACTTGAGGAATATAAAATGATTACTGGCGCACAATGGGGCAATTCAAGTTGCCATCCCGTTGGTTATAAGTGTAGCGCAAAAAACAAACCAGATCGTGCATGGTTTGAGTTTGGCTCAGGTACCGTGTATTGGAGAGTTTATGAAGCCGAGTAAAAATAGTGCGGGATTCATGAAAACTGCGGTGATAACCCCCATGTTTATGATCTGAGCATGAATTTTGAAGATGTAATAATTGATGAATGTCAAAACAAGGAGTTTGATGATGAATATGAAACAAACGGTCATTTTTTCCGGATTGGCAAGCTTGCTCTTGTCTTCTGCAACATTGGCGCAAGAAGTTGACGTCAAGAATTTTCGTAAAATGCTGATTGAACAAAACGCTTATCTTTGCAACCAGATGCACGCAGAGATCAAAAGTGAAGCCACACGCAAGCAGTATTGCAATTGTGTTTTTACAGAGTTCTACAGCAAAATCAGTGACGCAGAGATTATAGAGTCCGTCAGTGCGTTGGATGAACTGGATCGCGCCGGTAGAGAAGGTCGAGCGAAAAGAAAAAGCTCTCCTGAGGAAAAACAAAAGGAACTGCGTAAAGTGGAAGAAGAAAACAAACGCCTTGCCGCAACCGAACAAGCCTGTATGAAAAAATACGATATTTCCGGAAAGTGAAAATGCGCTTTGCCATGAAACCTGTGCAGCCCGCGTAGGGCGGATGAGCGAAGCGTTATCCGCCGGACGGATACTCTCAAAAGAGAGCTATGTTCGATTATCGTCACCACCGCGTTGATACCTGATACCCGTCTTCTCCGAGCGCGACCAGAACCCTGGCACGTCGACGACTCTGGAAAAGTCGTCGGGTTTACACCGATGCCAGTAACGACTATCACGACTTTGTCGCGGAGTAGCCTCTGGGAGCGCGGGTGTCTCGCCTGCTCTTCTAAATCTGCGGGCGGGACGCCCGCGCTCCAGGATCCGTTCGGTTTTGATATCTGATACCTGACATCTGATCCCTGAACCTCACGGCTGCAAGGTTTTCAGCCATCGCAATACTTCCGCGACCGGTCCGATCAGATCCTGGGGGATATAGGCGTTTTCGACGCCATCCTGATAGAGCGCGCGCGCCAGCGGCGCTTGTTGCATGACCGGGATGCCTTCCTGTTTCGCGACCTCGATCATGCGTTGCGCCAGCAATCCTTCTCCCTTGGCGAGAATGATGGGGAGCGGGGTTTTCCCTTCTTCGTAATCGAGCGCCACGGCATAGTGCGTCGGGTTGGTCACCAGCACCTTGGCGCGGCGCACATTGTCCATCGAACCTTGCGCGATCATCTCCTGGTGCAGTTGTTTGCGTTTGCTCTTGATATGCGGATCGCCTTCCATTTCCTTGTATTCGCGTTTTACTTCGTCCTTGCTCATCATGTTCTGCTTGATGAACTGGTAACGCTCCCAGAAATAATCAAGCACCGCCAGGATGGCAAAAGCGGTAATGGCATGGGTGGAGAGATCCCACATCGTGGCGCCAAGCACGCTCCAGATCTGGCGTACATCGCTCGCCGGTATCTTGAACAGATCGACCCAGTTCACGACGAGCACCCGCCACACGACCAATCCCAGCACGGTAATCTTGACGATGTTCTTGAGCAGCTCGAACAGCCCTTTTTTGGAAAAGACTTTCTGGAACCATTTTTTCGGACTCAGATTTTCCAGCTTCGGCATGGCCGCTTTCATGGAAAAGAGAAAACCGATCTGGGCAAGATTGGAGGCAAGAGAGACGACAATGACAAGCACCACCAGAGGCGCCAGGATGTTGAGCGCCATGTAAAGCAGCGCCGGCACGAGGCGGGCGATACCGGTATTCCAGGGATCGCCCACGACGCTGAAAGCCAGCAGGGTAAGATCGGAAATCTGGCGGAAAATATCTTGCGCGCGCACCGCCATGTACATGATGAGCGCCAACACGACCGCCGCCGAGGGGATTTCCTGGCTGCGCGCAATCTGCCCTTTTTCACGGGCATCGCGCAGGCGTTTGGCGGTGGGTTGTTCGGTTTTTTCGCTCATGTTCTCAGGGCGACAGAATCGGCCGCAGCGACAGGATGGCGTTTATCATGCTCTCGAACAAATCCGGGCCGGTGCCGATGAACAGAGGAAAAGAGATCAACACAATCAGCATGGCAAGGCCGCTCTTGATCGGCATGGCCAAAATATAGACGTTCAACTGGGAGGCAAAGCGATTGATCAGCCCAAGAGCAAAATCGACCAGCAGGGAGGCAATCAGCACCACGCCCGCCAATAGCAGCATCTTGCTCATCAGCCAGGAAACCATGCTGGCAATGAATAGCGGTAACTGTGGGCTGCCCGGATTGAACAGCCAGTGGTCGGGAGGCCACAGGACGTAAGTCTGGAAAATGAGCAGGAGAAAGGAGAGAAATGCGCCGCTGACAAAAAAAAGATAGACGAGGCTCTGAAACAGAAAAGAGCCTAACGGGCTGGTTTCTTCTCCCGCCAGCGGGTCGGAGACCGTGGCCTGGCTTGCGCCGCGCTGGTTATCCATGACGAAACCCGCGCTTTGCACGGCCCAGAAAATGAGACTGGAAAGATAGGCGAGCAAAAAGCCTAAAAAACTTTCCTTGAGGATGATGGCCGTGGTGTAAAGCAGCCCGAGCGTAAACACTTCCGCGCCTTCCGGTAATTGTCCAAGCAAAATGGGATGGATGAAAAAATAAAGCGCGGCGATGACGGGGACTTTCATCTGCCCTGAAAGAAGGGTCGTCCCCCCAAGGAAGGGCGTGAAAACCAGGAAGACGGAAATCCGCGGCAAGCCGATGAGCGCGATCTGGATATGATGCCAAAGCCCGAGTTCGCGCAGGATTTCAGTAAAATTCATCGTAAAACTAACTCCGGTTTGAAACCCCGCCCTTCAAGGCGTTGGGAGCCATACCCCGGCCTGAAGGCCGGGGTTTCGGCGACCGTTTTGGGAGGGGATGCAAACCCCTTCCAAAACACCTTAGACCGACAGGCCTGAAGGCCTGTCGCTAATTTCTTGCTGGTTCACAGAATCAGGTAAAAGCGATCGAAAATCTCCCGGCCAAAGCGCAGCAATTCTCCGCCGAACCAGCCAGCGGTCAGAAACAGGGTGATGGAGACGGCAATCAGCTTGACGCCAAAACTCAGCGTTTGCTCCTGAAGCTGCGTAATGGCCTGGAAAAGACTCAACAGAAGGCCGACCACCGAAGCGACCACGATGGGCGGCATCGATAACATCAGCACCAGGTACATGGCCTGTTTGGCGTAATGCAGGGCGGAATAATCCATACGCAATCCTTGTGTTGAGGCGCTTACAGCGAAATCTTGCCGATCGGCTGCACCGAGATTTCCGGCGTCAGTTCCTGGAAAGAAAGCACGGCGAGTTCGTAAAATTCCGCCTCGATCAGACGGCGCAGGTAACGGCGGATGTCGATCGAGGCCAGGAGCACCGGACGGTGCTGTTGCTTGCCCAGGGCGGCGCGCAACGCGGCCATGAGATGCTGCGTGACTTCCGGCGGCAAGGCCAGGAAAGCGCCAACCGAAGTCTGGCGGACGGATTTGCGGATGGTCTCCTCCAGTTGAGGATCGAGAAGCAGCACCGGCAGGATATTCTGCCCGCTGGCGTAACGGTAGCTGATCTGGCGTTTCAGGGCGGAACGCACGTATTCGACCAGCATGATGACGTCTTTTTCCTTGGGCGCCCATTCAATCACGGCTTCCAGAATGGCGCGCAGGTCGCGGATGGAAATCTGTTCGGAAACCAGGCGCTGGAAAATGTCGGAGATGCGCTGGATCGGCAGCAGCCGCGTGGCTTCCCGCACCAGGTCGGGAGCGCGCGCTTCCATTTTGTCGAGCAGGAATTTCGCTTCCTGCAAACCGATGAAACTCTGCGTGTGGCGTGAAAGCACCATCGACAGGTGCCAGGCCAGCAGACGCGAATGCCCCATATAGCCCAAGCCCGCCTTGTCGAGCAGTTCCGTTTTGTCTTCCGGAATCCACAGCGAAGGCGTCTCGGGCAAAAAACAATGGCCCGATTTCGGTTCGAGCCGCAGCATGCGCAAACTCTCCACCGTGTCGTTGACCATCACCATCCCTTCTTCGAACTCACCTCGCGAAACCGGAATTTCGCTTAACAGCAGGTGATAGGACAAGGCGGCAAGATTGGGATTGGGGCGGATATTGATGCCGGGGAAAGGCACGCCGAAGTCGAAATAAAGCGCGCGGCGCAACGCGGCGAGTTCCTCGTTCAACGAGCTGTAATCCAGGCGCTCCAGTAACTGCGGGGAAATGTCCAGAATGATGGGCACCACCGGGGCGAATTCTTCTTTTTGCGCCGTGCCGGGGCGTGACGCGCCCTTGCCGCTGACCGCGGGCTTGATCGTCTTGGTGAGTTCGTCCTTGTAATCCGGCGCTTCCTTGGCGTTCTGCAAATGAAAAAGCATCCAGCCAAAACCGCCGGTGATGAAAGCCAGGGCGAAAAGCTGTATTTTGGGGAAACCGGGAACCAGCGCAAAAAGAAAAATCAGCGCGGCGGCAACCATCAGGGCTTTGGGCTGGGCGAAAAGCTGACCGCCGATTTGCGCCCCGACATTGGCCGAGTCCGAACCGGAACGGGTGACCAATATCCCGGCGGAAATGGCGACCAGCAGCGACGGGATCTGGGAGACAAGGCCATCGCCGATGGTGAGGACGCCGTAAAGCTGCAAGGCTTCACCCGCGCTCATCTCATTCTGCGTCACCCCGATCAGGGCGCCGCCGACGATGTTGACCACCGCCACGACCAGTCCTGCGATGCTGTCGCCCTTGACGAATTTCATCGCGCCGTCCATCGCGCCAAACATCTGACTTTCCTGGCTGACTTCCTGACGGCGGCGTTGCGCTTCTTCCATGTCGATGACGCCGGCCCGCAAATCCGCGTCGATCGACATTTGTTTTCCCGGCATGGCGTCGAGCGTGAAACGCGCGCCGACTTCGGATACCCGCTCCGCGCCCTTGGCGATCACCAGGAATTGAATGATGGTGAGGATGATGAACACCACCGCGCCAACGATGAAATTACCGCCGACGGCAAACTCGCCGAAAGTGAAAATGATCTCTCCGGCATCGGCCTGGAGCAGAATCAGCCGTGTGGTGGCGATATTGAGTCCCACGCGAAAAAGAGTGGTGAACAGCAGCATGGTGGGGAAGGAGGAAAAATGCAGCGGTCCCCGTACATACATGCTCATCATCAGCATGACGAAGGAAATACAAAGATTGGCTCCGATCAGGGTATCGATCAGCGGCGTCGGCAAGGGGACGATCATCAGCGTGAGCACCGCGACCGTCAGCGCCACCAGCACGAGGTCGGTATGGCGGGTGACCAGTCCCACCGTCCGCCGGGTGTTGTTCAACAGGGCAGCGTTCATGTTTTTTGATTACGGGAGAGATAAACGTCCATGACGGCAAACGCCGCCTCGTTTTGTTCGAGCCGCCAGTGCGCCCGCGCTTTCAATAACAGCAGCGCCGGATCGGACGCCAGTTCCGCCAGCGGAGACGCGGACAGCAAGGCCAGCGCGCGTTGGGCATGGCCCATTTCCAGTTCCGCCGCCGCGAGACTTTTGGCAAGCTCGGCATCTTCCGGGAAAAGACGGGCCAGGGCCTGGAAAAGACGGCCCGCCCGGTCAAAAGCGCCCAGACGCAGATACAGGAAGCCCAACACCTTGAGGCTCGTCACCTGGGCAGGTTTCAGAATCGCCGCCATCACCCGCTCACCAGCATGTTAACGTAATCGTTGAGGAGCTGTTCGTTCTCCAGCAGCGGCTTCAGATCGTCACGGACGAAGCGCCGGATGTGCGCGTCGCGGCTCTCTTCGAGACAGGCCAGGCTCTCTTTCAGATTTCGCCCCAGTACATCGGGGCGCAGCAGGGCTTCGTCATCGATCCGGGGTTGCAGACCGGAAAGGATATGGCTTTGCAGGCTGGGCGCGCGATAGAGATCGGCCAGACTGCTCTCCGTGGCAACGTCGGTTGTCAATGGTCTGGCCTGCGGCAGATGCAAATCCTGAACGCTGGGTTCCAGCACGCCCTGCACACCAAGAGAGGGGTCCATGATGTTGCGGATATTGTCCATTTCCAGTTCTCCCAATCATTCAAATCGTTCATCAGCCCTGCGCGTTCAATGTTTTTACGCAATCGATGAGGAACATCACCTGATTTTCCACTTCGGCGGCGCTCGATCCATCGATTTTCCGCCGGCTGACCAGCAGCAAGCTTTCCTTATACACTCCGCAGGCCAGCGGAAACGGACGAACGCGGTCGGGATAACACATTTCCAGCGCCGCCAGCAACCGGCCGGTGTCGTAGGGCGGCAGCGGCTCGGCCAGGGTGATGAGCAGTTCGCGCTCGTCCGCCGAGGTCTCCAGGGTCAGCTTTCCCAATTCCCGCAACTCGAACGTAACCGGACCTGAAGCGTCCGTCTGAATCCCTCTCCCCATTCCGACGCGCTGGCTGAATTCCTGTACGATTTCCTGAAACACCATGATGTTTTCTCTCCGTTCAGCCCTGTCAGGCTTGTGAAGCCAACCAGTCATCTTCCCTGGCGATCGCCTTGTCGACCGTTTCCTGTACCGCGTCGATAAATTTCATCCGGGTTTCCACCCCGTCGAAAAAAAGCGGGCTAAAACCACGGGCGGTGTTCAGCAATTCCTGCGAAAAAAGCACTTCGCGTTCGATGTCCGGCGCTTTGGCCGCCGCCAGCAAAGGCTCGAGGCTGACAGCGGAAAGGTAGCGATCCTGCTTCAGACGCAACAATTCTTTCAGGAAACTCGCCGGCGTGTGCGCGCAATCCCCGATGCCATGAACATTTTCCCAACGGTCGAGCAGCTTGCTTATCAAGCTATGCGCGCCATTCAATACGCGCGCCTGACCAAGACTCGCGCCCACAGCTTCAAGGTGCGCCTTGCCGTGGCTGGGTTCGTCGGTCGCAAGATCGCCCGCCAGGGAACGAAAAAGAAAATCCAGTCCGGCATCGAAGTTTTCCATCCCGTATTTTTCGAGGATAAAACTGAACATGTCTTCAGGCTTGTCATAAAGATCACAGGCGACCTGCCGGTAAGCCGCGCCCTGCGCCAAGGCGTCGCCCAGTTCGGGATGCGCGGCTCCCTCCACCGCGCCCAGGATGCCCGCCCGGATGCGCGGCCCCTCATCCCGCTCCAGTTGCGCGACGGCCTGGTCAATCGCTTCCAGCGCGGCCGGCGGCGCTTCGCCGCGCAGATTTTCCGCTGCTTTTTTGAGCAGCGCCCAGGTTTCCGAAGGATCGCCTCCCGTCCATTCCCCGGCCCTGGCAAGCGCGGCCTGGGCGGAACGGTTATTGCGCAGAAACGCATGCAATGATTCGACATCTTTCTGCTTCCAGGATTGTTCCATCAATTCCTGGTAGAGCTTGACGCGTTCGATCAGACCGCCGGCGCCCTCCTTGACCTTGCGTTCCTTCAGGCTCAGTTCCTTGGTGTTATCCACGCCAAAAGTGAGTTCCTCGGCGGCATCGGCCAATGCGGACAAGGGATCGTCGGCAAGCTGGATCTGGAATCCGGCCAGACTGCCAACTTCCCTGGCCGGACTTGCCGGAAGATTGGCCGCGCCAATATTTTGGGACAGCCCCGTATTGGGTTGATGGATGCCAAAATCCGTCATTTTTCACCTCCTGGCGCTAAGGGCCAGTCCGTTCCTCCGTATGAGCCGCGCCAGTCGGCGGCGATCCGGCCAGGACCCGCGCTTCCTTCCAGTACCCGGTCACGCGCCGCACGAAATCCCGGGTCTCGGCAAAAGGCGGAATACCTCCGTATTTCGATACATTGCCCGGTCCGGCGTTATAAGCGGCCAGCGCCTCTTCCGGCGTGGCGAAGTTCATGAGCTGCGCCTTGAGGTAGCGCGTCCCGGCCCGGATGTTGTCCGCGGGATCGAAGGGATCGTCCAAACCCATTGCGCGCCCCGTTGCCGGCATGAGCTGCATCAGGCCCTGCGCGCCTTTCCCGGAGACCGCCTGGGTATAAAAAGCGGATTCCGCCCGGATTACCGCGGCAATCAGGTCTGGATCGACTTCAAATTCACTCGCGGCCCGGTCGATGTCCTCCGCCCAGGCGGACAAGCGCCACGGCGCCGCCGCGCCATCATCCGCCTGCTGGAATCCCTGGGTTTCAGCCGCAAGCCGGGGCGATACCATGCGGGGCAGACGCAAAAAAACCGCGCCGGGCGAAAGCGCGTACACATCGACTTGATCCAGCCCGTTTTCATACGCGACGGGAGAAACGGGGAAATTTTCAGGGCCGCTTACGGCCATCCTCGCCGTTATCGCCTGGGGACGAAGCCGCGCGGTCTCAACACGAAGTTCCAGAATCTCGCCTGCCGGGGCCTCGAAACAGAGGCCTGACAAGAGCAATGGCACGGCGGCCCACGCGGGGCGCCCGTGTTCAGCCCGCCGCAAAGAAAAGCTCCACATCGTTGGTATCCGCGTAGCGGCTGTAAACGTAATGCGTGGCGAATTTTTTGACCAGATACAAACCCAGGCCACCGATAGGTCTGTCTTCCAGGCGAACGTGCAGATCAGGCGCCGGCGCCTCGGCAAAGGGATTGTAGGGGCGTCCCCAGTCGCACAGATGAACATAGAAATAGGCTTGCCCATCCAGGTAGGCCAGACGGCAGTCGATTTGCGCCAGTCCGTCGGCTTCCGGCGAGTACGCATAGTGGAATATGTTCATCAGCAACTCTTCCACGGCTAACATGACTCCGTTCAGACGCCCGCTGAACTCCGCCGGCACTTCCTCTTCGAGGAAACGGTTGATGGTGGCAAGATGCTCAGGCTTGGCGGGCAAAATAATCTTGTGCATTGTTAAGCTCCCTGTCAGCCGTAACCATACATCAAACCCTGGCTGATTTTCAGCCATCCGTCCAGACTGACGAAAAGCAGCAGCTTGAACGGCAGGGAAATGGTCATCGGCGATACCATCATCATCCCCATTGCCAGCAAAATGTTGGAAATGATGAGATCGATGACAATGAACGGCAAATAAAGCAAAAACCCGATCTGGAAAGCCTCGGTCAATTCCGTGAGCACGAAAGACGGCAAGGTCAGCAGGAAATTGTCCGTGTCAAGCAGGTCATGGTATTTCTGCGGCCACAGCCGTTTGGCGGTGCTTCTCAGCGTCGTCAGCATCCGGTCGTCCGTATTGCGTTTCAGGAATCGCTCGAGCGGCGGCGAAGCGGTTTTCAGCAACAGGGAAAAATTATCCGGCTGGGACAACGAAGATTCCACCTTGATCCCCGAAGCGTCGATAATCTCCTTGGTTTCAAAGGCTACCGGGGCCATGATGAATATCGTCAGAACGATCGCCAATCCATTCAACACCATGACCGGCGGCACCTGCTGCACGCCCAGGGCGTTCTTGATCAGCGTAAACACGACGACAATTTTCACATAGGATGTCACCATCATCAGGAAAAACGGCAGCAGGCCCAACAGGGCCAGCAGAACGATGAGATTGACGGGGCTGGCCTCAGGCATGGCGCGGCGTATCGGTCAAGCGTGTGATCTGCACACCCAGCGCGCCATTGAGATCGACCAGACGCCCGCGCGCCAGCGCCTGCCCGTTCAAGGTCACCGTGACCGGGGACAGCGGCTCCACGCCCAGGCGAAAGGTTTTTCCGGGACAGAGGGATTCCAGTTCGGAGAAAGGCAGCAGTTTCTTCTCCAGCTCGAAATGGATCGTAACTTCCAGCGCCGCGCCGTCGACAAGGTTTTTTTGCGCTTCCGAAGCCGTTTCCGCGCGGAGTGGATTGCCATTATCAGAATTCACGGCGTTTTTTCCTTCATTAAAAAAAAGCTCGGTTTTATCCACGATCGTGGCTTCATGGCCGGAAACCGCCAGCCGGAAAGCCGTCGTTGCGTTTATTGCCAGAAATAACTGCCCGTCGTTCGCCGGATATTGGGGCGGTAGTAAAACGTCGGAGATCGCAAGATCGTTCAACAAGCCAAGCGGGACGCGCATACCGCCCGCCAATAAAGCGACCGCTACCGGCCATTCCCCCCGCGCCGGGTTGCGCCAGACTTGCGGCAAGGCGGCAAGCGTCCGGTTCTCCAGCCAGCGCGCGCCTTCTTCCGAAGCCACCCGCAAACGTAGCCCGACGGCCCATTTCCGCCCGTCCGCCACGGAGAAATCAAAAACAAAATGAAACGGCGGATTGAGCGCGTCCGGTAGCGTTTGCCCGTCCGGAATCAGCGCCAGGGGCGTTTTTAACGCATTTTCGAGCGCCTCCTGGAAGGGCTGCAGGAGCATTCTGATCACTGCCTGACGCACAGCTCCCGGCAGACGCCCGATATCCACGCCATCGAGCGATTCGTGAGCGGCAAGAAAATCCAGCGTGGCGAATTCCAGCCGGAAAAGAAAACCCCCGGCTTCTATCCCGAACACCGCGGCAGGCGGCCATTCCCCCGCGTCGGGTTCATAAACAAAACGCAAAACCCCTTCCCGCAGCGCCGCTCTGGAAGCAAACGCGGAACATAAGCCCGCCATTTCCGGCAACAACACCGGCGGCTTGTAAGGAAGTGGCGCGGCGGGAGTTTCCGCGTACAAAGTTTGGGTATCCATGAATTTTGGCATTCTATCTCGTTCGGGGATCAGGTGTTCAGGTATCAGATGTCAGGTATCAAAACCGGCGACCCCTGGGAGCGCGAGGAGTCGCGCTCTACCCTCACCACTCCGTCATTCCCGCGAAAGCGGGAATCCAGCAAGTGTAGGTCGGGAAAGCCGCGAAGCGGCGCATCCCGACGAACGTAAATAACCGGCGCGAACGCGCCGCAAAATAATGAACGTGGGGGGCTTCCAGCTCCCCCGGTTGCAGGGCGGTTCGCGAACCGCCCCTATGCTTGAGGCCAATCAGGTATCAGGTATCAACCCCAAAACCTGCCGTTCGGTTTTGATACCTGATACCTGACATCTGATCCCTGATTTAATCGTCCTCCTGATAAGCCCTGTAGTTGGCGGAACGGCGGCCCGGCGCGTCGTCCGAGCCTTGCCCCCCCTGGGTATTCGTGACCACCACGCGCACATCGCGTTGTTCGTGCAGGGTCAGTTGCTCTTTCAAAGTCGCCTGCAGGGTCACAAGCGTTTGAAACGCATCGTCACGATCCGTCAGCAGGCTCACGCTCAACAAGCCATCGGCTCCCCGTGAAAGACGGACTTCGGTATTCGGCAACACGCTATCCTGGAGTATGAGCCGCACTTCCCGGTCTCCGGCCTGATCCGGATGAGAAACCAGGATTTGCCGCACCAATTGGTCCACCATCTCCTGCGTTTTCGCCTCGCCGGCGGGCAGCGCGTTCGCTCCAGGCACGCCCGCCTGTTCGCTCGCCGCCGGTTGCGCGCCCAGACGCTCGGCGTACAAACGGCTCATCAGGGAAGACAAATCTTCGTCATTTCCGGCTTCCTTCGGTTTTGCCTCGTCGGCATTTGAATCTGTTGCCGCCTTGTCCCTGTTTTGCGCTTCCGGGTGAGCGAAATCCTTCTTCGCCACAGCGCCGTCGCCGTAGGCCGCTTGTCCGGAAGGCGATCGATCGCCTTCCTTCCGGTCAAGCAACTGCTTGAACTCGTTTTCTGCCTTTGCCGAAGGCTCCGCGGCCGAAGACGCTTCAGAAGGCGATGCTGTCCGAATGGATGACGGAGAATTCCGCGTATTATCAATCGTGCTCATCGATAAATCCTCAGAAGTGCAGAAAGCCGCGAAGCGGCGCATCCCGGCGAACGGCCTCGCCCGCTTCGTGATAGTGCAGGGTATAGACCTTTTCCCCTTTTGAAGGGGCGTTTCTAAATCCGCAGCATATTTCCTTCAGCAAAGCCTGCAGCGGAGCTTCCGCCGGCCGGGGCTGTCCCGGTCTGTTGCTGCCAGTGGCTGAGCTGGGCCAGAAAACCGAGCAGGGCCTGTTCCAGGGCCGCGCTGTCCGGCAGTTCGTCTGGCAGGCGTTTCCAGAGCAGCAGTTCGCCCGAGTCCGGGGCCAGACCGAAGGCGCAGCCTCCGGTACGGGCGCCCAGGCAGGAGGATTTGAGCAACTCCCGCAGTTCTTCTTCGCTTCTGGGGGCCGGGCCGACCAGGCCGGAAAGCAGCAGGGACTGATCCTGGGTGTCTGCCTGCAGGCTGACGGAATATTTGCCGTCAAAGCACAGGGTGCAGGGGTTATTTTCATCAAAGGGCTTGCCCCCAAGCCCCAGACGGGCGGCGAGTTCATTGACAACATCATTTATACGCATGGCGGCTCCTTATTGCTGGAAATAATAACGGTTGAGCAGCGGCAATTCCTCGCTGTGTTCGCGGATGAACCCTTCAAGGCGGGCCATGTAGTCCTCGTTGCTCAGCCGGCGCAATTCCGTCAGGGCGTCGGCGGTAGAAGGCAGTGCGTCTCTTTGCGCCTGAAGCGCTTCGGCTTGGTCCAGCAGGGTCGCACTCATCATGGCCACAGACAGCTCATCATAGCGGACTCTGGATTGTATAACCGGATCGCTGAGCATACGCAAGGCGTCGGCTTCCCTAACCAGCGCCTCCCTCAACCGCTGGTCCGGAGGAAGCGCTGGGCCATTGGGAAGCTGAACCGGCTCGCGCAGAAAAATCCATTGTTCCATGTTGAAGTCTGCTACCCGGCCTATGTCCATGGCGTCGGCGCTTTGCATGAGCCAGGCCTCCAGGGTAGGCCTCTCGTCCGCGCCAAAAGATTTTGGATGGATGATCTGCGCCTGAAAATCTTCCATGTAGCCTGCGCCCAGCGCCGCATCGGGGCTAAAGCGGCTTTGCAGGGCGTCCAGGGCGATCGCCGCGCTATCCTTCTCCCACTGGTCTGGCCCGTTGGCCTGCCGGCCGGCGTCGTGGCCAGAGGCGGCGCAGGTCAGGGCGGTCATATCCACCTTTGCGCCGCGCTCCCGCATGATGTTGCCCAGAACCGTGCCGAAGATAAAGACCCGTGAAGCGTGGGCCAGACCATGCACCCCGGTTTGGCCGTCAAAGCGCTCTTCATGGGCGCGGTAGGCATTAAGCATATCCAGATGGAAGGCCCGGCGCCCGCTCCAGTCCGCCTGAATTGCGCCCTGGGCCGGGGCGTGAAAGGCCGCGATGCTTACGGGTGTTTTCCGCGGAAAGTCGGTATTCAGCACGGCGGCGAGGCTGGGCACAGTGCCGGATAAGATGGCCCGCGCACTGGGCGGCACATAGTCCAGCGCCAGAGTAAAGCCGGAATCGCGCCCGGCCGGCTGCCCCAACTGCTGGGCCAAAGATTCGCCGGTGAGCTTCATAACCCAGGCCATATTCTGCACATCAGGTAATTCTTCCCGTTGTTCCGGCGTAAGGCCCACGCGCTCGCGCAGTTCTCCATGCAACCTGGAGCAGACGCCCCGGAATTCCGACATTTGCGGGCTCTTCAGGGTTTGCAGCAGGTCTGTCGCTAGGCGCGGAGCTTTGGCCCGAAAAAATTCCGCCGCCATAAACGAAAGGCGGCTGAATTCCGCGCCGACATCATCCCCGCCGAATTCCCGGCCCGTGTCCTTTATCGCCACCTGGTACGCGCTCACGGAGACGCTCAAATCTCTGGCGGCGCTGTTGAAGGCCTGCGCCAGCTCCGTTGGGGTGGGGTTCCGCGCCGGCGCCCCCTGGGAGGGGGGCTGCCACAGCCTTTCCAGGCGGGCGCTCAAGGCCAGGGCATTGGCGTGGATCATCCGCATTTCCGCAGGGTCGCTGAGGGCGCGGGCGCTGATTACCCAGTGGCTGAAAGCCGCCTTCTGGGCCGGGTTGTCAAACTCCAGCCTCTCCAGTTCTTGCAGCAGGGTGGTCTTCTGGGCCAGAGGCTTTTCAGCGGCGGCCTTCAGGGCCTCAGCAACAACACTTTCCGTGTTGACGCCCTGGCCCGCTGTTACTGCCGCCTTCAGGGCAGCGTTCACATTCTCCAGAAAACGGGCTTTCACCCGGTCCAGGGCCGCCCCGGCCAAGGGCAAAGCGCGTCCTTCTAGGGGCACGCCCCCTGGCGCCTCAGCGGGCAGCAGACTCAGCAGGCGGGCCTCCAGGGCCGCGCTGTTCTCGGGCTCAAGCAGCGCCCGGGCCGCCTCCCTGGTTCCTTGTATGGACTGGTGGCTTTGGTTAAAGGCGGCGGCAACGCGCTGCTGATCCGCCGGGATTTGACGCAGTCCAACCTCCAACCGGCTTCTTTCAATATCATCATACTTATGTACGGTCAGACCACGCTCAGTCAGTGCGGTAACGGCGGCGGGATTAAGATGCCCGACAGCATCACCATCAGTAATGTTCAGGGTGATATTGTGGCTCGCGGCAAACTCGCACAGCCTGTCGGTCCGATTTTCATTCAGCGAATTATCCCTGTTCAGGAGAGCCCGCACGCTGACCCGGATCTCGCCCACGTCGCGGCTGATCAGGAGAGAACCCTGCACCTGGGCCTCAATATAATCGTTGAGCATACAAAAACCCTTTCTCCCGTCCATGGCCGCCCGCATCAAGGACGCGCCTTGCACCTCGTTCATATGCGGCAGCAGGGTTTCCAGGGTGTCATGGGTCGCGCTGCGGGCGCGCTGCGCCGCCACATCCGTAAAGGCCTGCACCAGCACCGGACGCACCAGATCACTGAAGAGGATTTGCCCCTGTGCCCCTGGAACGCTACGCTCCCACTGGGCCAGGGTCATCCGGCTGCCGTCCGGTGTGGAGTCCGGTATGGACTCCAGGGCATCCTGAATGGCCTGACGCAGAGGGGAGGTCGGGGAGCGGAGCTGCTCCGCCTTGGCGAGCAGAGCGGTTGCCTCAGCGGGCTCCAGGCCGACGGTCGTCGGCTCAGGGAGGTGGTTCAGGCTGGCCATACAGGCATCCCGTCTGGCCGGGTTAAATTCCAAGGGAATGGTCACAAAAGAGTCGGACATGGTATAGGTGGCCCGTCGGGCTGTTTCCGGCCGCAGCACCAGCACACAGTCTCCATAATTGGTGGCCATGCCGGTGATAATACCGCTGGTATTCACGGCCGCGTAAGTCGGGCGTTCATTGCCCAGGGCCGGGGCGCTGCCCAGCTCCGGGAAAAGGCTGCGTTCCACCGCGTCGCGAAAACCCAGATATAGGCTACCCTTGTACTTCACAACGGCTTCCGGGGGGCTGTGGAAAACGTTGATGCGCTGGTCGTTGATGCTGCCGTCGTCAGCGTCGAACAGCGAAATATCCGTCAGATTGATGGTCAGTTCGCTGTGGCGCAGAATGTCGCCTATTTGCCGGGCGTCCAGGGCCTGCCCCGCCGGCCCGTGGATGCTGTGATCCGCCAGCTCCGCCGTGCGCAAGGCATGTTCCCTTTCCGCGCGGGTGCTGGACTGGGCGCTGGTCTCCACCAGGGTGGCCAGATTGCGGGGGGAAAGATCCTCCCGGTAGGAATCCGGCCCCTCCACAGCCCGGTCGCGGCGCCCCTGGCGCAGGGCTGCGTCTGTTTCCGGGTTCGCGTCCAGCTCCATCACGGAGATCATGCGCTCGCTTACTTCCTTGAGTACGGTCGCCTCCATGTCAAAGAGGGTGGAGAGGGAGTTCCGGGCGTCCATATTCAGGGGATTGGAGCGAATTTCCGCCTCCAGGGCCATTTTGAGCAGGGCCATTTCCGGCGACTGAAAGCTCTGATAGACAGCGGCAAGATCCGTGGAAGACAGATTGCCCGCCATGTTTTGCAGAACTTCCAGCCCCTTGCTCTCTGCCTCCGCGGGCGTGAGAGAGGAGAAGCCGGCGGCCCGGCTGAGCTGAGTCTGAAAACTCTTCAGCCCGTTCAGCAGATTTTTGGCGCTGAACACCCCGCCCGGCCTGGTCAGGGCGCGCAGAGAGGCGGTGGCGTTGTCCGCCATACCCTGATCCGCCCGCTGCATACGGGTGGCCCTGGTAAAACCCTGAAAAGGAATTTTGCTGCCCTGGATTTTATCCAGACGCACCGGCGGCTGGCCGCCCAACTGCACTGTATGATCGCCTATGGCTGAGGCTGCGGCCTCGGCCACGCGCTGGGCCGCGCCTTGTGAAGTTACCCCTTGAATGGATTGCGACATTTTTTATCCCCTTTGTAATTTAATTCACGTTGCATGCTATCAGGCTGCAAGTCCCTGGGTAAACACATAATTACGCCGCACTTTGCTCTCGGCGCTTATACTGGCGGACAGAGTAAGGTCAACGGGCGTACCGACAAGGCCTTCCAGTATTTCTTCCTGACTTATTTCCTGGGCGCAGATCTGGCTTCGCCCACCGACATTCACGCTTATCTTCACTTCGCCGGGCGCATAATTTTTACGGTCGGTAAGACAACTCATTTTGCTGAAAGCGTTGCCTGCGGCCCGGTGTTTTACCAAGCCGCTTTCCGTGAGCTTCTGGGTGAGGTCGAGTTCCACGCTTTGCCCCTTGCTTAAAAGCTCGTTCAGGGTGGCAAGCAAACTTGCGTTGTGCACTCCGTGACTGGTCAGGAGCTGCGCGGCCTTGCGCATGTCCTTGACTGCATCCCCGCTGGGCGCGAGCTTGAAGGTTCTTACCATGTCGGCTCCGGTCAGAACATCGCCGGTGTATGCGCTTTGCAGGCTGGCGTCAAAGGCCGCCGCGCCCGCAAGCTCTCCGCTTTGTCCGGTTTTGACCTCCCCGCTCAAAGCAATGCTTGCTGACGCTTGCAGGGAATTGGTGACAATACGCTGGATGCCGGTTTGTTCAACCTTGTGGCTGCCGCTCGCGGCCAGGCCGAGAGCAAGTTTGGCCTCAAAAAGGTTCAGCGCGACCGCGTCGCTTTTATCCTCCGCGTCCGCCTCATCCGCTTTCAGCGAGGCAGGGAGGGCGTCACTCGCTACCTCGGTCACCGTAGCTTTAATTTCGCCAAGCGTTTTTTCCAGTCCGGTAATTTTGCCCAGCTGTTCTTCCAGCCCGCTGCTGCTGACTTTGATTTCCGCCCCCAGGCTGAGGCCGCCGCCATATTCATATACCGGCGCGATGCTTTGGCAGAGCCGCAGGGAGTCCGGGCCGGCCGGCCCTCCGCTCATCAGCTTGCTGATAAATTCTTTGCAGCGGGCTTCAGTTTCAAAAGTTACCTGTACCCCTTTGCCGACCGCGCCGGATACGCCAAGCTCCGCCGAGGCTCCCGCAAAGCCGGATAAAAGCTCCGCCTCCGCGCTGAGCGCTCCTTTGACCTCCACCTTGCTGCCCAGATACAATTTAAAGCTCCCGGCGCTGTCTTTTTCCAGAAGCAGGCCGCGCTCCAGAGACGCCCCCAGCGAAACGCCCAGGTTCAGGCCTTCGCCAAAGGGTTTGGCGCTGACCTTGATGTCCGCTCCTGCGGAAAGATCAAGACTAAGAGCGCTGCCGCTGGGGAGCCTGGCGAACACGCCATCCACCGTATGCTTCATCTGGACAGTTCTGTAAGCCTGCTGGGCCTCTTCCCCGAAGTTGACGCGCATGATCCTTTCATGGTCAACCTGCCGGAAGCTTTCATTTCTTGTTTGTAAATAAGCGCCTGCGCCTTCCTTGCTGGTTTCAGCCTTGAGGGCAAAGCGCGAGGCCAGATAGGAACCGAGAGCATCGGCCTCGGCAGAGCCAAGATAAGGCCCGGATGAGGAAACAGGCGCTGTGGCGGAAGCCGCGCCGGGCATTTGCGGCGCGCGCATTTTTTGGAGCGCCCCGGAGAGCTGCTCTTTGCACTTTTCGTGGATCCGGCCGGCGGGATTTTTTAACTCCTGTACAAAGTCTGCAAAATCCATTCCCGCACCATGCTCCATAAAAGTCTGCAAGGCGGCCAGCTCCGCCGCTTCATCCAGCAGGGTGGAAAGATGGTAAGACAGGGAATCCTGCGGCATGGCGAGTTGTTCAACCACAATGTTGTTCATGCTTTCAGCCTGGCTCAGCATTTTTTGCGTAGCGCCGAACAGGTTGGCATATCTGTCCCGCAGCGCGCTTTTGAGTTCCGCTGTTTGCCTGCCCTGCGTTGACGAGTCCTTTCCGAGAACATCGTCTATTTTGCCGGAAAGACCTTCCAGCCCGGCGCTGCTCTCTTTAAATACCAGCATGGCTTCAGCCTTTTGTTGCAGCTTTTGCCCGCTGTAGAGATTGTCAAGCGCCGTTGCCGCCGTCTTGAAGTCCTGTTGGTCTTGCGTTGTTTTCAATATGTTCAGCAAACGCGTAAATTCTTCGCTGACCGTGTGTTCTCTCCCATCGCTGCCTGTAATTTTTACGGGGTCGTCGCCAACGCTCCCACCCCAAAGGGCGTGTCCTTTCATGGCCGACAGATTGATTTTGCTTTGCAACGTTACGCTGTTCAACAAGACCTGCTGCGCTTTCCAGTCATCGCCCGCGCCCACGGCTTTCGGCAGAATCAGCCCAACGGCTTCCACACCCAGAGCCAGCGTTGCTCCCCCATCCAGAGGAGTTCGTAAAGTTTTCCGTGATATGGCGCCGGGATCACGCGCCTTGTGCATGTCCAGCAGGACCTCGCCGTATTTATCCATAAGCTGTTCCAGCGCTTCTTCACGGGCAACCCCAAACTGCTGCATGGATATTTGATCCGCCGACCTGGATTTGGCGGCTTGGGCCGCAGCGTTGAGCTGGCCTTCGACTGTATGGGGGATGCCTCTTTTAAAGATTTTCGTGATTCCGTTTCCCAGGCTGTCCAGCATGCCCGGCGCGTGCGCGGTCCGCATGAGGGCGAGCATGAGATTATCGCCGCCTATGCCGGCGCCGCTGCCGAATCCCAGACGATCGCGCAGAATGCCGTTGCTTATGCCTTTAGCGTCCATATGCCCTGGGGGCATACTGACCTCGACCAGGGCTCTGGCGGCCAGCGCCGAGGGACTGAGCGGCCTGCCCAATATATTTCCCGCGAAGTTAAGGGCGCGGTTAAACAGCCCTGCGCCGCTGAGTTGCTCTGTTATGCTTTGGGTCAGAGCTCGCGTCTGCTCTTTGGCCGCACTGCTGACCAGACCCTGCCCCAGGGAGCTTTCCAGCGCAGGATCGCTTTTGTAGGGTTCAGGCAAGGCTGCCTGAAAAACCGCAAAAGTTTTGGGGCTGGTTTTCGCGGATTCATGCAGCGCGGATTCATGCAGCCAGGACGCCTGGAGCAGCAGCATATCCATCTCTTTGTGCGCGCCGCCGCTGAGGCCGGCGGTCATCCGGCGCAAAAATTCTCCTTCATCGGCAGCGAGCAGACTTTCCAGACAGTCTTTTTCCGCCTGGCCGGTAAATATTGCGCTTTGCTGCCGCAGCATGTCTTTACATTCCCGCACCAGGCGGGCGCTGACATGTCCGTTGACCAGACGGGTTCGCTGGCCCTGGTCAAGAGGCGCGCCTGGCGTATTGTGAAAACTCCTTTCGCGGACTTCCTGCTTGAGCAGCAGGCATAAATCATCCATTTCCGGGTGGGGCAGCAGGAGCGCTTCCATTTTATCCGCCGCCGCATGTCCGCTGCCGTGCTTAAGAGCGGACAGAAAAGTTTCCAGGTCTTCCTGGCCGAGCACAAGTTCCAGCAGGCGCGAAGAGAGCCCCCCGGCAATGGCAAGGCTTTGCAGGGTTTCTTTGTTTTCCTCGGGCAGGCTTTCAAATTTGGCCTGGCTCCCTGTGCTTTTGACCACGAGCGCGATGAGCGCGTCTGCCTTCGTGTTCAGCAGAGCATCCAGTTTTGCCTGAAAGTCCTTAAAATCTGCGGGCAGGAGCGTACGCGCCGCAAGATTTTGCAAGTTGGCGAGACGCCCGCTCAGGTTACGCAGCGAGCTTTCATCCTGCGCCTGCCCCAGCTTGTCCAGTTGAGCATTGAGGGCTTGCAGGGTTTGCGCAGAGCCGGTCTGCAAGCTTGTCTCAAGGGCGCGCGCTTCTTCCGCAGCGGGGATAAAAGCGGCAAGAGCAGCCAGCGTGGAGCAGATTTCCCGGCTGCCGGTCAGGGTTTTACTCCCGTCTTTCAGGGTTTTAAGGGCAAGCTGGACTTCCGGGTTATTCTTTTGTTTGCCGGTGAGAAAAATATCCAGCTTTTCCGCAAGTTTCGTCCGGTCTGCAAAGCTCAGACTGCCGTCCGTTGCGCCGCGCCGCAAAGCCTCCAGCTCGGCGGCGCTCAGGGTGGCCTGCGCCAGTTTGGCGGCCAGAGGGGCAACTTCTCTTTGAGTGGCTATATCGGTGGAGCCGCGCTGGGTTACAGCCTTTTGATATTTGGAGAGAATAAGCCGGGTTTCGGTATTTTTCAGTTCCCCGGCCAGGGATTGTAAAAGCTCCAGATCCGCCCCGATAATCTCCAGACGGGCTTTTGCCGCCGGATCAGCTTGCGTTTGTGCGCGGAGCGTTTCAGCCTCTTGGGTCAAACTGTTCATTTGCGCATACAGGCTGTTTTCCGCCCTCTGCAGACGCTTTTCCTGTTCCAGCCTGTCAAGGCTGGAGAGGCCTTCCAGGGAGCTACCGCGTTGGACGGCCTTTTCCCCTTCACCTATGGCCTCTTGCAAAGGCTTGCTCAAAGCGCTGTTATGCTTGTCCAGAGCGCTGTCCCAGCTTTTTTGCAAAGTGTATGCAAGCTGCGTGTCACAGCGGGAATCCTCGCGCGCATCGGCCATCAGCGCTTTGAGTTCGGCCAGCTTGTCATTTTTCGCCAGAGTATTGGCAAGCGCCAGGGTTTCTGTTTCAAATTTATCGCGAGCAAGGGTTACAGCCGTTTTGACCGCATCGGCCTTGCCGCCAAGTTGCGTCTGGCTGTACAGGCTGAAAACGGAGGTTTTTTGCGCATCCACCTCATCTAAAAATTGCAGGGCTTCGCGCATGTTTTGGGGGCTGTCCAGGCCTTTCGCGAGCAGCGCGTCCCCCTTTGCCAACAGGGAGGCGGCCTCGCGGCCATGTTCCTGCGCCAGGGATATGCGCTCGTCAACCAGAGTGAAGCACGCGGCCAGGGAGTCGTATTCTTCCACGCCGGAATGGCTTTGCAGCGCGGCGGAAGACTCCGCCACGGAGCGCAGCAGGGCCGCAGCCGCGTCCAAATGGCCTGCTGCCGTGTCGTCTGTCCCGGAAAGATGGCTGGTCAGGAGTTTTTCTGTTCTGGCAAGAGCCGCTTCCGCCGTTTGGTTGTAACGTTGATTCAGGCTTTGTATCTGGCTGAAAATGGGGCGCGCGTCCTGCCCGTTTTCTGTTGCCGCCAAATCCCTTTGCAGGGCGGAGTGGCTTTGGGCATCCGGTTTTTCCGCCAGGGTTTCTAACTGCCGCTGAAAAGAGCTTGCGCCTGCCTCAAGTTTTTCCAGCGTTGTCAAACGCACATCCAGAGCCTGAAGCATCGTGTCGCGGGCAATGCCCATTTTGGCGCGGCTTTCCGGGTTTGTGGCAGAGGTAATTTGTTTGTCGGCAAGCTCCAGCAAGCCCTGCCGGGCCTCGCGCAAATCCGCGGCGTTTTCAGCCGCAGCCGCGCTGTCCAAAAGCGCGGATAGCTCGCCGGCTATTTCGGTGGCGGCCTGCGCTTTTTCCAGCCCTGGGCCGCTGTAAACGTCCATTGCGGAACATTCCATGGCCAGAGCGTTCATAAAAGGCTGCAAAAGCATACCGGAGGCCACGGAATCTTTGAGCGCGCGGGCTTCAGGGGAGCTTGGCCCGGCCAGAAACTCATTCAGGCTGCTTTGATAAGCCTCCGGGCTTAAATTGCCGTGCGAGCGGGTAATCTGTTTTTCCGCCTGCAATAAGCGCAAAGCTTCCGGGTTGTCCGCGCTGCTTCTATCCAGCGGGGCGGCAGGACCCGGTTTAAGCTCGCTCAGCCTTGAGGAGACGGAAAGCCTCGTCTCGGTCTGCGCGAAACTGCCGTCGGAGGCATCCTGATCCGCGAGGGCGGAAGGGCCGGACTGGAGTCTATTCGGAGCTTCCGCGCTCCTGCGCAACAGCCCCGCGCCTTCGGTTTGGACAGACGGTTCCGGGGATGCTGTGTGCATCGGCCCTTGCGGGCTGGAATTTATTTGTATCGGGGACATCTGTAACTCTCCGTTTAGATTACGCTCCGTTGCGCGGCTTTTTTTGGGCGCGGGCATCCTGCCCGCTTTAATACTCAGTCAAAATTAGACGCGGATTAAAAAGGGCTGTTCATACTGCGCCCAGCCGCCTGCTCCCTGCGAGGCGGCTGGGGCGGAAGAAGCGGCCGCATATTCACGCAGAGCAAGGGCCAGGCTGTCCGCATCCGCGGCAAAGGAAAGCAGCAGGCTGTGCAGTTCCGCTGCCGTCAGCCTGTTTGCCTGCGCGTCCACTGTTTTTTCCAGGACAAGATAGACCGTGTCGCCTTCCAGGGCCAGCCTTTCGTCCGTATGCAGCATTTCCGGCATATTCTGACGGAGCAGCTCGCGCAGGAGCGGCGCCGCCGCCTCATTCCGCGCGGGCAGCGCGAGCAGGCCGGAGTAAAGCACAAGCCTGTCGCTGTTTGCCGGGCAAAAGAGCGTTATGCTCAAGCGCCCGGCAAAGTCCAGCGCAAGGTAGCCGTCTTCATCCAGAACCAGCTCCTGCCCCAATTGATTCCCTTGCGCCTGCCGGGGCTGCGCGGAGAGTTCCGCAAGGAGTTCATTTACAATATTGACTGTGGACATGTATATCCTCTCCATATAATAGGTTATGACTTATGCTTGGTTCAGATTATCCTGGAAACCGCAGTTAAATGAACGCGTTCGTGGGCGCCGTCCCTTCGTTCCCTGGCCCGACACGACGACGCGGTGGACTTCTGTCTGCGAGAAAGAGCAACGCCAGCGCGCTCTGGGACAGCGCACCCGAGAGCCGATGATAATGAAAGAAAGTCAAAATAACGAGTGGTCAACTGCGGTTTGTAGCGGCAAGTTAGAAATGTCCGGTTTTTGACTTCTGACAGTGTGTAAGGCTGCATAGCATCCATGGCCAATGCCGAATATTGCCTCGTCATTGACCATGAGACAGCATAAGGCTTTCCGAATGCGTCAAGGATTCGCTTCGCCGAGCCTGCGGCTCGCCCTTGACCCACTCTCCAAGCCAAAAGCGGACATTTCTATCTTGCTAAAAAACCGGACATTCCTACTTTGCCCTGACAGTCTTTGCGGCATTGGAAATTACTCGACGCCCGCGGCCGTATCGCCCCTGTCTTGCGCGTGAAGCCGGCACAGCAGGACTTTATCCACGCGGTTCTTGTCCATATTCACCACCTCGAAGCTGAAACCCGCGCTTTCGAAAGTATCCGTCACGGCGGGAATCCGTCCGAGGACATACATGACGAGCCCACCCAGGGTGTTATAGGCGTTCTCGTCCTCGCCGGGAAAATCGTCCTCGATATCGATCACCGATTTGAGGCGCTCGATCATGACGCTGCCGTCGATCAGCCAGGAATTGTCGTCGCGCGGCACGATGTCGTCCATTTCCGAGGTGTCGGACGAAGGAACATCGCCGACGATTGAAGCGAGCACATCGGTCAGGGTCACCATCCCCTGAAGTTCGCCATACTCGTCGACGATCAGCGCGAACTGTTGATGCGCCTTGCGGAAGCTCTCCATCAGATGCGTCGTGGTGACGCCTTCCGGCACGAACAGGGGGGTGCGCAAATACGGCTCGATATCCAGTTTTTGGCCGGTCAGCGCCAGTTTCAGCACATCAACCGTGCGCAGGATGCCGACGATGTGCTCCAGCCCGTCGCGACAGACGACGATCCGCGTAAACGGGCTCTCGGAAAGACAGGTCCGGATTTCTTCTTCGGGAGCGTCGAGATCGAGGGCGTAGATGTCGTTGCGATGGGTCATGATCGCCGCGATCCGTTGCTCGTCGAGCCGCAGCACATTCGAAACGATCGCCTGCTCGCTCTCGTGGAAAACGCCGGCCTCTGCTCCCTGCTCCATCAGCACATTGATCTCGTCGTCGGTCACGGACGCCTCCACGCTCGACCGGGCGCCGATGAGGCGCAGAATCATGCTGGACGACGAGGAGAACAACCAGACCAGTGGACGCGCCATTCGTGCAAAGAAGGTCATCGGCGAAGCGATAATCGCCGCAATCGTTTCCGGCGCGAGCAAGCCCAGGCGCTTGGGTACGAGTTCGCCGACCACCACCGAGAAATAGGTCAGCAGAATCACCACGAAGGTCAATGACACTCCGTGGGCATAGGGTTGCAGCAGAGAGATTCCCGACAGCCACTCGCCAAGCGGTTCGGCCAGCGCATTCTCCCCGATGGCGCCGCTTAAAATCCCCACGGTGGTAATTCCTACCTGGACGGTCGACAGGAAGCCCGACGGCTCATTGGAGAGTTCCAGAGCGGTTTTTGCTCCGGGCGAGCCGTCATCGGCGAGCTTTTGCAGACGCGACTTTCTGGAAGAGACAACGGCTATCTCCGACATGGCCAGGACACCGTTGAACAGGATAAGCAACAGAAGAAGGAATATGTCCATCAAGTGTGTTCGAGAATATCCTCGCTTGTTCTTTGCATTGCCTTAATTATCCTGGAAAAAATCACAGCGTGCACCTACCCTCCCTCTATCCCTCCCGCAAGCGGGAGATGGCTGTTTGCATCCCCTCATCCGGCCTTCGGCCACCTTGGCCTCGCACGCTCCACGAGCGGGGAGAAGGGACAACATTCCCCTCGCTTAGCAGCGGGAGAGGGCGCCCCGAAGGGGCGGGTGAGGGTTGGTGCTTAACTGCTTTTCCAGGATAAAGCATTTCAAAATGGAGCAGACTTATTATTTGATCCGCTGTAACTTCGGACGCCCGGAGGGCGGCGTTCTGGGATCGGGTTCGGGACCGTCTCCGGATATCGATTCCGTTTCCGGTCCGGAAACATCGGTTTGCCCGCTTTCCGGCTCGAAAGCCATCCCGACGCCGTTTTCCCGCGAGTAGATCGCTACGACGTTGCCGACAGGAAAGGAAATATCGCGCGCCACACCACCAAAGCGCGCCTGAAAACTGATCAGATCGTTTTTCATCTGCAATCCACCCGTCGCTTCATAACCGATGTTCAAGACGACCTGCTCGTCCTTCACATGCTCCCTGGGAACGCGCACGCGACCGTCAACCCTGACGGCAATATAGGGCGTGAAACCATTGTCGGAACACCACTCGTGGATCGCCCGAATCAGATAGGGTTTAGTCGAAGGCAGGTTCTGGGTCATCTTGGTATGGCTACATTCTTGCGTGGATTAAGGAAAACAGGCGGCGGGCGATTTTTAACGGCGCATGGCCTTTTCGGACGGGGTCAGCGCATCGATGTATCCCTGACGGCTGAAGATGCGTTCGGCGTACTTCATCAGCGGGGCCGCCAATTTCGGCAATTCGATCCCGTAGTGATCCAGACGCCAGAGCAGCGGGGCGATGGCCACATCGAGCATGGAAAAATCCTCGCCGAGCATATGTTTTTGCTTGACGAAGACGGGCGCCATCTCGGTCAGGCGGTCGCGGATCGCCTGGCGCGCCTTGTCAGCGGTCTTCAGGTTCTTTTCGAGCGCTTCGACATGGGAGAACACCTCGCGCTCCATGGTCACCAGTAACTGGCGCGCGCGCGCGCGCATGATCGGGTCCGGGGGCATCAACTGCGGATGGGGGAAACGCTCATCGATGTACTCGTTGATGATATTCGGCTCGTAGAGGATCAGGTCGCGTTCGACCAGCACCGGCACCCGCCCATAGGGATTCACCATGGCGATATCTTCCGGTTTGGCAAAAAGGTCAACGTCGATCACCTGAAAATCCATCCCCTTCTCGTAGAGGACGACGCGACAACGTTGACTGAACAGGCAGGTGGTGCCCGAGTAAAGATTCATCATGGTCAATATCCTTAAAGACAAGCGGTCGGATTATACGCGAAATTTGCCCGAAAAAAAACGCAGAAAGGAGCCAAGTGCTTAATCCAAAAGAGATTTTCGCTCACGCATGGCCTGCGCCAGGGTGCCTGAATCGACATATTCAAGTTCACCGCCAACAGGCACGCCCCGTGCGATTCGCGACACCCTGAGTCCCCGGCTTTTCAGCATTTCACTCACGTAATGCGCCGTTATCTCGCCTTCGTTGGTGAAGTTGGTTGCCAGAATGACTTCACGCACCACACCATCGGAGACCCTCGTGAGCAAGCTGTCCAGAAGCAATTCACGCGGCCCGATGCCGTCGAGCGGCGACATACGCCCCATCAAAACGTAATACAGGCCGGAATACGCCTGCGTTTGTTCCATCATGTTCAGATCCACCGCCGTTTCGACAACGCACAGCAGGCTCGGATCACGTTTGGGCGACAGGCAACGATCGCAGATTTCGGCTTCGGTAAAGGTGTTGCAGCGCTGGCAGTGCTTGAGCGTTTGCAATGCCTCTTGCAGCGTATCGACCAGGCGCTGCGCTCCCTGCCGGTCGCGCTGCAGCAGGTGATACGCCATGCGCTGGGCCGATTTCGGACCCACTCCCGGCAGACAGCGCAAAGCTTCGATGAGATTTTCGAGAGTCGATGGCGTGAGCATTGGAACGATCAGAACGGCAGTTTCATGCCTGGCGGCAGATTCAATCCCGCCGTAAAGCCGGACATGCGTTCCTGGGTCACTTCTTCGACACGGCGCACGGCGTCATTGATCGCCGCCGTGAGCAGATCCTCAAGCATTTCCCTGTCGTCCATGACCGACGCGTCGATCGACACGCGCCGCGCGTCGTGAGCACAGGTCATCGTCACCTTGACCGCACCCGCCCCGGACTGTCCTTCGACCTCGATCTGCGCAAGCTGCTCCTGCGCCTTTTTCATGTTTTCCTGCATCAACTGCGCCTGCTTCATCAGGCCGGCGATTCCGCCTTTCATCATGGTATTTTGCCTCGGAGAGTGATTAAACGGGTTGGATTGACGAATCGATCAACGTAGCGTCGAACATATCGATTATTTCGCGCACGAAAGGATCCTGTTCGACAGACGCCACGGCTTGTTCCTGGCGCTCCTTGCGCTGTTTCTGAGCGACGGCGGCGGGTGTTTCACCGGAAACTTCGTCCAGTTCGATCGTCAGTTGCATGGAGCGCCCAAAATGCTTCGATAACGCCTGTTGCAATTTGTCCTGGGCGGCCTTGATCTGCAAGGAACGATGCGTGGGCGAAAGGCAGAGCACGACGCGCCCGCTGTCCAGCGACCTCAATTCGCAATGCTGCCCGAGTTCCCTGGGCATGCCCGCGAGTTCCAGGGCGGCGAGAAGAGCATGCCAGTCGGGACGCTCCCCGGTGATGGCCGGCGCCTCGATGACAATCGGAGCCTCGGTGACGACCGGAGCGGGTTGCGCAATGGCGAGGCCCGATTCCGCCGCGGTTAAAGAGTCGGCGACCGACCGCGCTTTCGGCTCCGGAATTGGCTCCATCACCAAAGCCGGCAAAACCTCATCCCTGGCCATATCTTTGGTCGTGGCTTGGGAAGCCACCGGAGGGGATGATCCGCCAGCTTGTCTTGCCGCATCATTTCTCTCGACTGAACCGGACGGTGAGGACGATCCTCCCTGCGGCCTCGTGTCGCCAGCCCCCGCCGGACGGAAGGCGTACAGGCGCAACAGGGTCATCGTGAAGCCATCGAACTCATCCGGGGCCAGATGCAACTCATTACGTCCCTGAACGGCTATCTGATAAGCCAACTGGACGTACTCCGGATCAAGGCGGCTGGACAGATCGAGCAGGCGCGCCCGCTCGGGCGACTCCTCGGCTACCGCCTGCGGCGCGAACTGCGCCACCTGCAAACGCGTCATCAGACCGGCGAGTTCCTGCAAGGCCGTGGAAAACGACAGGCTACGCACGGCCATGCCTTCAGCGACGCGCAGCATGCCGGCCACATCACCGGCCAACAGGGCGTCGAGAATGGAAAACAGGTAGTCGAGGTCGACCGTTCCGAGCATGTCGCGCACCAGCGCTTCTTCAACCTTGCCCGCGCCGTGGGCGATCGCCTGGTCAAGCAGCGACAGCGCGTCGCGCATGCTGCCCGCCGCCGAACGCGCCAGCAGGTTGAGCGCCGCCGGCTCGGCGTCGATCGATTCGGCTTCGAGGATATGTTTGAGATGCGCGGCAATCAAGGACGGCGTCATCTGCTTGAGATTGAACTGCAGACAGCGCGAGAGCACGGTCACGGGTATCTTTTGCGGATCGGTCGTCGCCAGGATGAACTTGACATGATCGGGCGGTTCTTCCAGGGTCTTCAGCATGGCGTTGAAGGCCGAGTTGGAGAGCATGTGCACTTCGTCGATAACGTAGACCTTGAAACGCCCACGTGTCGGCGCATAAACGGCGTTTTCCAGCAACTGCCGCATTTCGTCGACCTTGGTGTTGGTCGCCGCATCCACTTCGAGCAGGTCGACGAAGCGCCCGGCGTCGATCTCGGTACAGGCGGAACAGACACCGCAGGGCGTCGCCGTGACGCCCGATTCACAGTTGAACGATTTGGCCAGGATTCGCGCCAGCGTCGTCTTGCCGACACCGCGCGTACCGGTAAAAAGGTAGGCGTGGTGCAATCTGCCGTGGGATAGCGCGTGCGACAGCGCCTTGACGACATGCTCCTGCCCGACCAGGGTTTCGAACGTGCGCGGACGCCATTTGCGCGCCAATACCTGATAGGTCATGTCCTGTTACGCCATATCAGAGAAAACATCGGCAGACATTACAGCAAGCGCTCAAGGCGGATGCGTACAACGCTTCCGGTGATAACCGGCAGCTTTTCGATCCGAACGATGGCATCGTCGACGTTTTTCTCGCGCGTCTGGTGCGTCAGCATAATGATGTCCGTCTGTTCTTCGCCTTCGTCCGGTTCGTGCTGAATCATCGCGTCGATCGAAATCTGATGATCGGCGAGAATGCGCGTGATGTCGGCCAGGACTCCCGGTTGGTCCGCGACCCGCATGCGCAGGTAATAACTGGTGACGACTTCCGCAATCGGCAGGATGGGCAAATCGACAATGGCGTCGGGCTGGAAAGCAAGATGCGGCACGCGATGCTCCGGATCGGCCGTCAGCATGCGCGCCACGTCGACCAGATCGGCGATCACCGCCGAAGCCGTCGGCTCGGCGCCAGCGCCCTTGCCGTAATAGAGCGTGGCGCCAACCGCGTCGCCCTTGACGAGCACCGCGTTCATCGCCCCCTCGACGTTGGCGATCAGCCGCTTGTCCGGAATCAGGGTCGGATGGACGCGCAGCTCGACGCCTTCCGGCATACGCCGGGTGATGCCGAGCAGCTTGATGCGGTAGCCGAAACGCTCGGCATATTTGATGTCGGACGAATCCAGCCGGCTGATCCCTTCGATATAAGCCTCGCTGAACTTCATCGAGTTGCCGAAGGCGATCGCGCTCATGATGGTCAGCTTGTGCGCCGCGTCGATGCCTTCGATGTCGAAGGTGGGATCGGCCTCGGCATAGCCCAGACGCTGCGCCTCGGCGAGCACGGCGTCGAAGGGCAGACCCTTGCCGCGCATCTCGGAAAGGATAAAGTTCGTCGTCCCGTTGATGATGCCCGCGATCCATTCGATACGATTGGCTGTCAGCCCTTCGCGCAAGGCCTTGATGATGGGAATGCCGCCGGCGACCGCCGCCTCGAAGGCCACCGTCACACCCTGCCGTTGCGCGGCGGCAAAGATCTCGTTGCCGTGGTTAGCCAGAAGCGCCTTGTTGGCGGTCACCACATGCTTGCCGTTTTCGATGGCCTTGAGCATCAGTTCCCTGGCGACGCCACATCCACCGATCAATTCCACCACGATGTCGACATCCGGATCGCCGACGACGGCGAAAGCGTCATCAGTGAGCCGGCAACGCCCGCCAGTCACCTTTTTCGCGAGTTCGAGATTCTTGTCGGCCACCACATTGATGCGGATCGGCCGGCCCGCGCGTCGGGCAATTTCATCGGCATTGCGTTCCAATACCGCAAAAGTACCGCCGCCGACGGTGCCGATGCCGAGAAGTCCTACGTTAATCGGGTTCATTTCAATGCTTTCTTGAAACTGAACGAGGCGACATGCATCCCCTCGCGAAAATAAAAACGGTGAGCGCCTTGCCGCTGCACTCCTGAATCAAGCGCCAGCATGTCGCACGTCAAGGTTTTGGCCTTGTCTGCAAGCCAGTCCAGCAGGAGCTTCCCCGCTCCCTGCGAGCGCTTCGCCTCGTCACTCACCAGATCGTCCACGTACAGGCGACGCCCTTCATAGGTGTTTTCAATGATGCGCCACAGGGCGACCGAGACGACTTCATCGCCCTCGCCATCCTCGGCAACCACGGTCATTCGCGCGCCATTGTCAAAAATCTCGCGCAAACGCGCGGCATAAGCGGCCGGCAGATGCGGGCGCAATTGCCGATGCACGCGCTCCGCTTTCTCCAGCCACTTTGCTTCGACAATGGCCCCCTGATCATCAGTGATGGCAACGATTTTCATCTCAGCTCCCATGCCGTTTGCGGTAATTTTCCAGGAAGCGGGCGATGCGGGCGATGGCTTCCCTGAGCTGATCTTCGTAGGACAGGAAAACCAGCCGGAAGTGGTCCGGACTCGGCCAGTTGAAGCCTGTCCCCTGAACCAGCAGGACGCGTTCCTCGCGCAATAGCTCGGAAATGAAAGCCTGATCGTCGGCAATCGGATACATCGCCGGATCAAGCCTGGGGAACATGTACAGCGTGGCTTTGGGCTTGACGCAACTGACTCCGGGAATCGCCGTGATCAACTCGTGGGCGAGGTCGCGCTGGCGGCACAGGCGGCCTTCCGGCGCCACCAGATCGTCGATGCTCTGGTAGCCGCCAAGCGCGGTCTGGATGCCGTACTGGCCGGGCACATTGGAACACAGGCGCATCGATGACAACATCTCCAGCCCTTCGATGTAATCACGCGCGTCGCGCTGATCTCCCGAAACCACCATCCAGCCGGCGCGATAGCCGCACGAGCGGTAGTTCTTCGACAAGCCGTTGAAACTGATGGTCAGCACATCTTCTGACAGCGACCCGATGGCCGTATGCTGCGCGCCATCGTAAAGCACCTTGTCATACACTTCATCGGCATAGATGATCAGGTCGTGCTGACGGGCGATGGTGACGACCTCCTGCAGCACATTTTCCGGATAAAGCGCCCCGGTCGGGTTATTGGGGTTGATGATCACGATCGCCTTGGTGTGCGCCGTGATCTTGCGGCGAATATCGTCCAAGTCCGGCAGCCAGCCGTTATTTTCATCGCACAGATAGTGCTTCGGCGTGCCGCCGGACAGACTGACCGCCGCCGTCCACAGCGGGTAATCGGGCGCCGGCACCAGAACTTCGTCGCCCGTATCGAGCAAGGCGTTCATGGACAGGGTGATCAGTTCCGACACGCCGTTGCCAAGGTAGATGTCTTCCAGCGTCACGCCCTTGATTTTCTTCAACTGCGTGTAATGCATGACCGCCTTGCGGGCCGAGAAAATCCCTTTCGAATCCGAATATCCCGCCGCATTCGGCAGGTTACGGATCATGTCGAGCTGAACTTCTTCAGGTGAATCAAATCCGAAAGGCGCCAGATTCCCGATATTCAGCTTGATGATCTTCTGCCCCTCGTCCTCCATTCGCTTGGCCTGTTGCAGCACCGGACCGCGAATGTCGTAGCACACGTTGGCGAGTTTGTTTGATTTATGAACGGGTTTCATGGCAATTCCCTTTTCGTACACAGCAATCACGTCATTCGCGCAAATACCGATGCGGCCCAGTGGCCGGCAAGCCTTGTATTGCCCGCGAGTATCGTCCGGCAAAAGGTATAATCCTACTTTATTACACCAAGCATCGCAATTTTATGAAGCTGCTATGAAGCTGCAACTCACCCGATCGGAAGGAAGGAAAGTCTTCACTGCCTACGGTGAGGCTTATGTCGAGGTCAATACGACCCGATACGCTAACAGCATTGTCGTTCTGCAAAATCGCGTGATCGAAGCCTGGACCCAGGCGAATTTCGAATCGTTATCGCTCGCGGACTTCGAGTTCCTCGCCGCGCTCGACGCCGAGATCGTTCTTCTCGGTTCCGGCCCGGTGCTCCGTTTTCCCCGTCCCGAGCTGCTTGTGCCGTTCATGCAGGCCCGCAAGGGATTCGAGACCATGGATAATCACGCCGCCTGCCGAACCTACAACCTTCTGACCGGCGAAGGGCGGAAGGTTGCCGCCGCCCTGATTTTGGGCTGACCCGCGCTATCCGAGCATCCGAGCATCCGAGCATCCGAGCATCCGCCCGCCGCGTCAATCGCCGCTCTTCGGTATTTTTACATTTTACTCAGTACAATGAGAAAATAGTAAACTACATTACACAAAACGTGAAGGACACTTGAATGTACGAACGACATTTGGTCAAGCAGCTCGTCGGGCGTATGCAAGAGCCCCGCCGTTTCATCCAGATCGTAATCGGCCCAAGGCAGACCGGTAAAACAACCGCCGTGACGCAAGCGCTGGAAAAATTGCTCACCGCACACCGTTTCGTCAGTGCGGATGACCCGCTGCTGGCGAATGTCGAATGCTTGAGAAATGAGTGGGAACAGGCGCGGCTGCTGCAAAAAACCGGTAGCGGAGAGGTGATTTTCGTCGTCGACGAAATCCAGAAAATCAAGGACTGGTCCGCGATCGTCAAACTTCTCTGGGACGAGGACACGCGGAAAAAAACGCCCGTCAAGGTCATCCTGACCGGTTCCTCTTCTCTGCTGATCCAGAAAGGCATGGCTGAATCACTCATGGGACGATTCGAGCTGCTCCATTCTTCCCACTGGAATTATTCCGAGATGAGTTCCGCCTTTGGATACAGTCTCGACGATTTCCTCTTTTTCGGCGGCTACCCTGGCGCGGCGGCGTTGCAAGACGATGAGGCGCGATGGGCGAGGTATCTCGGCGCATCGATCGTGGAACCGGCCCTGTCGCAGGACATCCTGATGCTTGAGGCGGTTCGCAAACCCGCGTTGCTGCATGCCCTGTTCATGCTGGGCGCGGCTTATTCGGCGCAGGAATTGTCTTTCGTCAAGATGCTCGGACAATTGCAGGATGCGGGCAATACGGTAACGCTCGCGCACTATCTCGAATTACTCGAACAGGCGAATATTCTCTGCGGCCTCAAGAAATTCTCGCCCAACAAAATCCGCGAACGCCAAAGCTCGCCAAGGCTCATGGTGTTCGACACGTCCCTGATGGTTTACGCCGACGGGACAGCGAGAAGGCGCCTTCTCGACAACCGGGACGAGCGCGGCCGCCTTGTCGAAACTGCGGTCGGAGCCTATCTTCTGGCGAGATCGAAGGAGGAGGATTTTCGGGTTTTCTGGTGGCGCGAGCGCGAGGCGGAAGTCGATTTCGTGATCCAGAAGGGAAGCGCCGTCACCGCCATCGAAGTCAAAAGCGGCCGCTTGAAGAACGTAAACGGCAGTCTCGAATTTCTGAAGAAAAACCCCGGCGCGCTGTTACTCGTCGCCGGAGGGCCGAACATCAGCGTGGAGGATTTTCTGCTTGGAAAACAAGCTCTATTCCGATAGATGAATTCCCGCCTTGCGCCCCAAAATACAAAGCCACCTCTTGGGGCGGCTTTGCATAAAACAGGGCATCAGCGCTTGGAGAACTGTTTGCGACGGCGCGCCTTGTGCAGACCCACTTTTTTCCGCTCGACTTCACGAGCGTCACGGGTTACAAAACCGGCTTTCGATAAAGCAGGCTTGAACGTTGCATCGTATTCGATCAGCGCGCGGGTAATGCCGTGGCGCACCGCGCCGGCCTGACCAGACTCTCCGCCGCCGGCAACATTGACCATAATATCGAAAACAGCCGCCTGCTCAACCAGTTCGAGCGGCTGACGGACAATCATCCGCCCCGTCTCGCGGGAGAAAAATTCATCGACAGGCTTACCGTTGACAACGATATTGCCCGCTCCGCGCTTCATGAAGACACGCGCGACAGCGCTTTTGCGGCGCCCGGTACCATAGTAATAATTTTCAGCCATTTCGACCTCTTAGAGTTCCAGAACCTTCGGCTGCTGCGCCGCATGTGGATGGGCGTCGCCCGCGTAGCACTTCAATTTCTTCAACATGGCATAACCCAACGGACCTTTGGGCAGCATGCCCTTGACGGCTTTTTCAAGAATCCGCGCGGGGAAACGCTGCTGCAGCTTCTTGAAATTGGTCTCGTATATCCCGCCCGGATGACCCGTATGGCGGTAGTAAATCTTGTCCTCCGCCTTGTTTCCGGTCACGCGCAGCTTTTCCACGTTGGTTACAACGATGAAATCGCCTGTATCAACGTGCGGCGTAAACTCGGGTTTATGTTTACCGCGCAGGCGGCGGGCAATCTCGGTCGCGAGGCGGCCAAGCACCTTGTCGGTAGCGTCAACCAAGAGCCACTCGCGCTTCACTTCATGCGTCTTGGCGGAAAAAGTCTTCATTTCTAAAGCCGTCCTTGTATGCCTGATAACGGAAAGCCGCACATTCTATGGCATGCCATCAATCCATGTCAATCTTCTTTGCAGATATCAGGGGCAGTACGAGTTACGCAAAAACCTCTGCGCCCGACGCGTTGCGCGGTTTTCAACACAAGGGAGCGAAGCAACGGAAACCTTACTGACACCTGATACCTACGCCTCCGGGGACTTGGCGTAACGCAAGACACGTACCGCCTCTTCCGGCGTCATGATGGTCTTCTGACCAATAGTGCAGAAATAATCGGCGAACAGTGCGACGTGGTGAGAGTTGCTTCCCCCCTGAAGCCTGACCCACTTGTTGCTACGCGCCCTGGACCACGTCTTGTCAGCCCGACCCAAAGCGTAAACCCGACGTTCTCCGGTGACACATCGCATTCCTTCGAAACTGATATTCCGCGCGCCCTCTGAACTGATCACGATGAGCGTATAGCGGATCACCTCGTCGCCACCTACCGAAATCGATTTTTCGTCAACAAAGAAACGCGTATCGGTTATTGCGCCGACCTTGAACGGTATTAAATTTTCGCTTTCCGGAAATGCGGGTAACTGGACTTCTATCTCTTTCCAAGGCTTTTCATCAAATTCATCGTCAAAAAGGGCAGAGAAACCCGTCTTCGGAAAAATCGAAAGCATCAAACCGAAAACAAGGAAAAATGGTATAAATAATACAACTCGACGCTTCGCAGCCATAATTTTCGTCCACACGTTTCTATCCACGCCCCCTACTCGTTACGCTCGACTTCGGTCTTTTCCATCTTCTCCGTCTCCCGCTGCCGACCGGCGTCACGCCGCCCATGCCGATGATCGGAGTCGAGGAAACGCGCCAACTCGTTCAGCGCCTGTTCATAAACATGACGCTTGAACTCGATGACTGTATCAAGCGAGACCCAATAAGTATTCCAGCGCCAGGCGTCGAACTCGGGATGATCCGTCGCGCGCAGGGAAACGTCGCTGTCTCTTCCGGTTAGGCGCAGCAAGAACCAGATCTGCTTTTGTCCACGGTAACTTCCGCGCCATTCACGCTTGACCCAGTAAATCGGCACATCGTAACGCAGCCAATCCTTTGTTCTGCCAAGGATGCTCACGTGTTCCGGACACAATCCAACTTCTTCGTGGAGTTCCCGGTACATGGCCTGTTCGGGGGTTTCGCCGCGCTTGATGCCCCCTTGCGGAAATTGCCATGAATGTTCACGAATTCGCTTGCCCCAGAAAACCTCGTTTTTCGCGTTACATAAGATGATGCCGACGTTCGGGCGGTAGCCTTCACGATCGAGCATTTTGTCTAAACCTGCAAATCTGTCAGTTAGCCGGATTTTTTCACATTTCACAGTGCTTGGAAAGCCGACGCCTTTTCCAGAGTCCTGTAAAATTTGGCCTTTATCTCGAATGCTACCAACTCAACGACAATGCGAACCTCGAACTATTTCATTTCCACACTGAAGGAAGCTCCCTCCGACGCCGAGATCGTCAGCCACAAACTGATGATGCGCGCCGGCCTGATAAAGCGCCTGGCCGGCGGCATTTACACCTGGATGCCCCTGGGCTTGCGGGTTCTGCGCAAAGTGGAAAACATCGTGCGCGAGGAAATGGATCGCGCGGGCGCCATCGAGCTTTCCATGCCGGCTGTGCAGCCCGCCGAACTGTGGCAGGAATCGGGCCGATGGGAAAAATACGGTCCCGAACTGCTCCGCTTGAAAGATCGTCATCAGCGCGATTTCGTCTTCGGGCCGACGCATGAGGAGGTCGTCACCGACATCGTGCGCAGGGAAATCAAGAGCTACCGCCAGTTGCCGGTGCATTTCTACCAGGTGCAAGTGAAGTTCCGCGATGAAATCCGTCCGCGTTTCGGTGTCATGCGCGGCCGGGAATTCCTGATGAAGGACGGCTATTCCTTCCACACCGACTATGAAGACCTGCAACGCGAATATCTCAACATGTTCGAAACGTATTCACGCATCTTCACCCGGATGGGCCTCAAATTCCGCGCTGTCGCCGCCGATACGGGTTCGATCGGCGGCACCGGTTCGCACGAATTCCACGTCCTGGCCGATTCGGGCGAAGACGCCATCGCGTATTGCCCGGCTTCGGACTATGCCGCCAACGTCGAACTGGCCGAAGCGATCGCCCCGACGACGCCACGCGCCGCGGCAACGGCGGAATTGACCAAAGTCGCCACGCCGGAGAAAAAGCGTTGCGAGGACGTGGCCGAATTCCTCGGGGCTACGCTAACGCAAACCGTCAAGGCCATCGCGGTCATGCGCGCGCCGGAGGATGAAACAAACGCTCAAGCCACACAATCCACCCAATCCACTCAATTCGCCTTGATTCTGCTGCGCGGCGACCACGATCTCAATGAAGTCAAAACGCAAAAGGTCATTGGCGAGTTCCGTTTTGCCCGCGACGACGAAATCGTCGCGGCGCTCGGCTGTCAGCCGGGTTACATCGGCCCGGTCGGCATCGGTGACATTCCCGTCTTCGCGGACAGGAGCGTCGCGGCCATGAGCGACTTCATTTGCGGCGCCAACGAAGCCGGTTATCACCTGGCAGGCGTCAACTTCGGACGCGATTTGCCGGAACCCGGCCAGACCGCCGACCTGCGCAATGTCGTCGCGGGCGACCCCTGCTCTGATGGAAAAGGCAGACTGGAAATCTGTCGCGGAATCGAAGTCGGCCACATCTTCCAGTTGCGCAGAAAATATTCAGAAGCGCTGAAGTGCTCTTTTCTCGACGTAAATGGCCAAAGCCAGTTCATGGAGATGTGTTGTTACGGGATCGGCGTATCACGCATCGTCGGCGCGGCCATCGAACAATATCATGACGAGCGCGGCATCATCTTTCCACGCGCGATTGCGCCTTTCGAAGTGTGCATCGTGCCAATGGGCTACGCCAAAAGCGAAGCGGTCAGGACAACCGCCGATAAACTCTACGCCGACCTTTGCGTTGCGGGAATCGACGTTCTGCTCGACGACCGTAACGAACGCCCTGGGGCCATGTTCGCCGATATGGAATTAATCGGCATTCCGCACCGGATCGTCGTCGGCGAGCGCGGCTTGAACGAAGGCAAACTTGAATACAAGGGGAGAACCGACGCAGAGGCGGAAATGGTCCCGCTTGACGCGATCGGCAACTTCATCAAAGCCAGGTTGTGCGCTGCCTGATTCTCGTTTTTCTGGCCTTGTTGTTCCCGGCTTTCGTCTGGGCCGGGGCGCAGCAATACGAGCCCTTGTCGGACAGCGTGCGCGCCGCGCTCTCCCGGACGATAGCCGACCAGGCGCCGCCCCAAAGCTCGTTTCTTGACCCGATAGAACGTGTCAATTGGCTGACTGAAATGTCGCAGCGCCTGAGAAAACGTATTCCCAATCGCGAACACCGGCATGAGTTCCTGCGCGCCGTGCATTATGAGGCGACGCGCGCCGGACTCGACCCGCAGCTTGTCCTGGGATTGATTCAGGTGGAAAGCGGCTTCAAAAAATACGCCGTATCCTCGGCGAAAGCGCGCGGTTTCATGCAGGTCATGCCGTTCTGGATCAAGTTGATCGGCAACAAGGACGACAATCTTTTCCACCTGCGCACCAACCTGCGCTATGGCTGCACCATCCTGCGGCACTATCTGGACATCGAGCAGGGCGATCTGTTCATGGCTCTGGGACGCTACAACGGCAGTCGCGGCCGCTTCGGATACCCGAACCTGGTGAACAAGGCATGGCAAGGGCACTGGCTTTATCAGGGATCGGGTGACAGGTGACAGGTGACAGGTGACAGGTGACAGGTGACAGGGCTATGGCGTGAAACCAGCCCCGTCATTCCGGCGATCAAAGGAATGACGAGGATGGGAACGGGTGTGGGTTGAAAAAACCGCAACGCATCCTGACTGATTTTGCGTATATGGTTTGGGTTTTGTTGTCGTTCTTAGCACGTCCGGCGTGCCAATATTCAAGGGTATTGTTGACGCGCATGCAAAACACGCAACACACGAAGCGTTTCAGCGCCGACGCGGTACACAACGATGTAATTCGGGTGAACCACGTACTCGCGTGTCCCAGCCACTCTTCCAGGGCGAAACGCAAACGGCATGTTCGGCAATCTTTCAACAGCGCGTTCAATGTTTTCTCTCAACGCGATGGCCGCTGACTGATTAAACCGTTCGATGTAGAACTGAATTTCGGCAAGGTCAAACTGCGCCTCATCCGACCACTCAACCGACAGCACTTTGCTTCCTTCGTTGCGCCAGCAAACTGTCTACGCGCGCCATGGCCTCATCGTGCGGCAGCGCAGGGCGCTCGCTATCCAAAGCCTCTTGCACTTTGGCGTGGAACCAACGGTCGTAGCTATCGGCTTGCTCTTGCGTCTCGAACTCTGAAACGCGCGGATCCAGTGTAGTAGTGTTCATGACAACCTCCAGACAGTGCCCATCTTTCAACGAAACCACCGAGATATTGTAGGCCACTCCGAGAGCCTTCGCCATTTCTCAATCCAGCCCGAACACTTTTTCCTGCTTAAACCCAATTCTCCAGAATCAACGGCGCGGCAATGCGCCCGTAATGGCGCAGGTTGTTGGAAACCAGCACGGCCGCTGCCGAGAGCGAATGGGCAGCAATCATCATGTCCATTTCGCCGATGGTCTGACCGGCACGGGTCAGTTGGTGGCGAATATCGGCATACCAGTCGGACGCGTCCACATCCCAGGGCAAGGTTCGGACGATTTTGAGGAATTGGCGCACTGCCAGATGCAGGCGATGGTCGGCGGGCAAGCGTTTCAGTCCGTATTGCAATTCGGCGTGCGTCATCACCGAAATGCAGACACTGGAGGGCGGCAACACTTCCAGGTGATGTTTGACCGTCAGCGATTTCTCTTTAATGAGATAGCTGACGGTATCCGTATCCAGCATGTAGAGCATGGTTTAGCGCTCACCGCCCGTAGCATCGTCGAAAATACCATTTTCAGGCGGCAGCACATTCAGCGGGCGCTCAAGCATGAAATCCGGCGGCACGTCGACAGCAAACAGCAGCTCGAAAAACTCATTCCATGCTTTGGCGCCAGGCTGGTTCGAGAGCACGACATCGCCCGTATCCTCGTCGCGCGTGGCATAAACCTCGCTGCCCTGAAAGCGAAATTGCGCAGGCAGGCGCACCGCCTGACTGGCGCCGTTCTTGAACAACTTGGCAATCTGCGTTTCGTTCATCGGGGACTCCTTCTTCTGTTCATGCATATAGATTGTAGTATATACACCGACTCTCTTTCTGACAATCATGCCCCTTACCTTTCGACAGCAAGCGTGGTTGCCGAGATACATAGTCATTCACATTCGGCGGAAGGCGCTGGTTCAGAGGCAGAATCAGCATACTAGGTTGGGGTGAGCCTGCGAACCCCAACGCACGGCGTATGAGTTATTCCAATGTTGGGGTTCGCTTCGCTCACCCCAACCTTGTATGCGGGCTGCCCTTAAAGCAAATCTCCAAAATTCGGTTTTTATAATGCCATTTTAATTGTCTTTTTTTGGTACTTCCGCCACATAGTCGTAGACCGATTTTATTTGACCGTTTTCAATTTTTAATTTTTTAACATTTTCTTTCCAATTTGCATCGTATTCTATCAACCCCAATACTGTTTTTGACTCTTTTTTACCGGGAAACGCATTTTTATATACGCCTTTGCTATCAGTTAGTGTGTAATACTACGCCGCCTAAAGTGTTCTCAGGATGCCAACCAAACATGCTATATATATTCCTTGAAGCATGGGCGCTATCAAGATACCATTTCCCGTTGGATGATCCTTCGGGATAAAACAACCGGACAGAACCGTCTTTTAAAATGATTATGTGATCGTAAATACCTTTGAACTTTAGCGGTATTCCTCCACTGTTCGGAAGAATAAGAGTTATCTCCCGCACAGTCTTTAATTCAGGCATGGTTAATGCAAAAAGCCTCGTACTGCCAAAACCCATTGTACTTACAATAATCAGCGGAACTATCAGTGAGGAAATCAGCTTTTTCATGATCTTCTCCTTCAAAAAATATTTTAGCAAGCATAGATACTCTGAGCTTACAAAATTGTCACCTGACACCTGTCACCTGATCCCCGGCATCATCCCCTTCATGCTGCGCATCAGTTTGCCGATACCGCCTTTCGAAAATTGCTTCATCATCTTCTGCGTCTGCTCGAACTGTTTGAGCAGACGGTTGACTTCCTGCACCTGAACGCCGGCGCCCGCCGCGATACGTCGTTTGCGCGAGGCCTTGATCAGTTCGGGCTTGCCGCGCTCGTTCGGGGTCATGGAATTGACGATGCCTTCGATGCGCCGAATTGCCTTGTCTTCGGTACCGGCGGGCAACTGGCCGGCCACCTGGGCAAACTGGGCGGGCAATTTGTCCATCATCGAGGTGATGCCGCCCATCTTGCGCATCTGCCCGATCTGTTCCTTGAAATCGTTGAGGTCGAAAGTTTTGCCTGACTTGATTTTTTTGGCGAACTCGATGGCCTTCGCTTCGTCCATCCCCTTGTGCGCATCCTCGATCAGCGAGAGCACATCGCCCATGCCCAGAATGCGCGAGGCCATGCGCTCCGGATGGAAGGCTTCGAGACCGGTCAGCTTTTCTCCCACGCCCGCGTATTTGATCGGCTTTCCGGTGATATGGCGCACGGATAAGGCCGCGCCGCCGCGCGAGTCGCCGTCGAGCTTGGTGAGAATCACGCCGGTGAGCGGCAGGGCGTCGCTGAAAGCCTTGGCGGTATTGATCGCGTCCTGGCCGAGCATGGCGTCAACGACGAACAGGGTTTCGATTGGCTTCAGAACCGAATGGAGATCCGCGATCTCCTTCATCATCACTTCGTCGATCGATAGCCGCCCCGCCGTATCGACCAGCAGCACGTCATGAAAGTGCCGCTTCGCCCAATCGACCGCGCCGCGCGCGATATCCGCCGGCTTGTCCGCGGTCGACGAAGGGAAAAAATCCACGCCGGCCTGCCCGGCCACGGTTTCGAGCTGTTCGATCGCCGCGGGCCGATACACGTCGCACGAGACAAGCAGGACTTTCTTCTTTTGCGTTTCGCGCAGAAGTTTGGCGAGTTTGCCGACAGTGGTGGTCTTGCCCGCGCCCTGCAAACCGGCCATCAGGACGACAGCCGGCGGCTGGGTCGCCAGATTGAGCCCGCTATGCGCTTCTCCCATCAGCGCCGTCAGTTCCCGATGCACGACGCCGACCAGAGCCTGTCCCGGACTCAAGGAGCCGATCACTTCCTCGCCCACGGCTTTTTCCCTGACCGAGGCGATGAACGCCTTGACCGCCGGCAAGGCCACGTCAGCCTCCAGCAGGGCCAGGCGCACTTCACGCAGCGCGTCCGCAATATTGTCGTCGGTCAATCGCGCCTCGCCGCGCAGCGTCTTCATCACGCGCGCGAGGCGTTGGGTCAGGTTATCGAGCATTTGGCTTCCAGCTTGGTGTAGACTTAGGGAATGCCGGATATTCTACTGCACCTTCTGCCGCATATTGCCGCCGCCTTGTTGTATGCGGGCCTCGGATACTATTTCTGGCGCACCCGCTGGAATGATACCGGCAAGCCGCTGGACCCCTTGCCGATGCAAGCCTGGGAAAGAGGGGCTATCGTCGTGGCGCTGTTTTTGCATGGAAGCGGCTTGTACGAGGAACTGTTCTCCAGCGGCGGTCTGCGTTTTTCCTTCAGTCTGGCCGCCTCGCTGATGCTGTGGCTGGCCGTGCTCATCTACTGGCTGGAGAGTTTCCGCTCGCGCATGGATGGCATGCAGCCCATGGTGCTTCCCCTGGCGGCCATCGCCGCCGCCCTGCCCGTGGCGTTTTCGCAGACGCACGAAATCATCCATGCGCAAGCCCTGGGTTTCAAGATGCATTTTCTGGCGGCCATGCTCGCTTACAGCCTGTTTACCCTCTCCGCGTTGAACGCCGTCTTCATGGGCTTCATCGAACGCAAGCTGCATCACCGGACTTTCAGCAGGCATCAAGCCAGTCTGCCGTCGATCCTGGCCATGGAATCCCTGCTCTTTCGCCTGATCGGCCTTGCCTTCCTGCTGCTGACCATGACGCTGATCAGCGGACTGGCTTTTTCAGAGCAGATTTTCGGAAAAGCTTTGGTTTTCGATCATAAAACCTTGTTCGGCGTCGCTTCATGGATCATCTTCGCGGCCTTGCTTGTCGGGCGGCACAACTACGGATGGCGGGGAAAAGTTGCCTTACGCTGGACGCTGGCGGGGTTTTTTCTGCTCATCCTCGCCTACATCGGCGCCCGCTTCGTGCTGGAAGTGCTGCCCGGCCGGGCGTGGAACCATGAGACCTTGCGTCTGTCCCACGTACAAGCCACCGGCAGAAACAGCACCAGTGCGGTTTTTACAAATACGGAACACGACATATCATCAATATGACATAATCCATGGAGTTTAGAGATTTTTAGCGGCTGGAGCCTCGTCGCTCCTAACGGTGATCGAATATGGCAGCTAACCCACAACAACTACCTCTCAGCGGGCTTGCCCGTGCGCTTGTCCAGGCCGATCGGATAAAAGAATCGGAGGCCGAGGCATTGCTGTCGCAGGCCAGCGCCACCCAGACCACATTCATCTCGCAACTGGTCAATTCGAAAAAACTCAAGGCGGCGGACGTCGCGCATTTCATCTCGGAAACGTTTGGTTATCCCTTGCTTGATCTCGGTGCGTTCGACGATAGACAAATCCTCACGACGGTAATCGATCAGAAGCTCATCGCCTCCCATCGCGTCGTTCCCCTGAACAAGCGGGGAAACCGCTTAGCCATCGCGATTGCCGATCCGACCAATTTGCGAGCTCTCGACGAGATTCGCTTTCAGACGGGCCTGGCCGTCGACCCGGTAATCGTTGACGAAACCCAGTTGGCGCCGATCGTCGCGAAATTAGCCGTGTCGGACAAAGAAGCGCTGGATAAACTGGCTGGCGATGAGCTCGATATCGATTTATCCAACGAAGGTTCGATAGAAACAGTTGTTGATGAATCGGCTATGTCCGAGGTCGATGACGCGCCTGTGGTACGGTTCATTCAAAAAATACTGCTCGATGCGATCAACGACGGCGCCTCTGACATTCATTTCGAGCCGTACGAGAAGAACTACCGGATCCGCTTCCGTATCGACGGCATGTTACGGGAAATCGTCTCGCCCCCCTTGGCTATCAAGGAAAAAATCTCTTCTCGCATCAAAGTCATCTCGCGTCTGAACATCGCCGAAAAAAGAGTGCCTCAGGACGGGCGGATGCGTCTCGCTGTGTCGAAAAGCCGTGCCATCGATTTCCGTGTCAGCACCTTGCCAACCATGTACGGCGAAAAGATCGTGCTCCGCATCCTCGATCCGAGTAGCGCCACCCTGGGTATCGAGATGCTCGGATACGAGCCGGATCAAAAAGCACTGTTGCTCGATGCCATCGAACGTCCGTATGGCATGGTGCTGGTCACCGGCCCGACCGGGTCGGGGAAAACGGTATCCCTTTACACCTGCCTGAACCTCCTGAACAAGCCCGGAATCAATATTTCCACGGCGGAAGATCCGGCCGAAATCGCATTGCCCGGCATTAATCAGGTTAACGTCGATGACCGCCAGGGTCTGACATTCCCCGTAGCGCTCAAAGCCTTCCTGCGTCAGGATCCGGACATCATCATGGTCGGTGAAATCCGCGACCTGGAAACGGCGGAGATCGCCATTAAAGCCGCCCAGACCGGTCACATGGTATTGTCGACGTTACACACCAACGACGCCCCGTCGACACTGACACGCATGATGAACATGGGGATTCCAACGTTCAACCTCGCTTCCAGCATCCTGCTGATCACCGCCCAACGACTCGTGCGCAGGCTATGCACCTGTAAAAAGCCGCTCGACACTCCGACAGAGACCTTGTTGAACGCCGGGTTCACGGAGGAAGACCTTGACGGAAGCTGGACTGTTTACGGACCAGGCGAATGCGAGCGATGCCGGGGATCTGGATACAAGGGGCGGGTCGGCGTCTATCAGGTCATGCCGGTGACGGAGGAAATTCAGCGCATCATCATGACCAACGGAACCTCGCTGGATATCGCTGAACAGGCGCGCCGAGAAGGCGTCAATGACCTGAGACGTTCCGGGTTGATCAAAGTGATGCATGGTTCCACCTCTCTTGACGAGATACTTGGCAGCACCAATCTTTAAAGCATGGAAGGGAAACACCTATGGCGACGATAGCGAACTCGGGCGGGCGGCGACACGAAACGAAGGAATTCACTTTTCTCTGGGTCGGAAAAAACAAAGTTGGAAAAATCGTTCGTGGAGAGCTGCGCGCAGCAAGCGAAGCGGTGGTTAACGCCACGGTGCGTCGGCAGGGCATCCTGGTCACCAAAATCACGAAACAGAAATTCCGTGGCGGCGGCAAGGTCACCGAAAAGGACGTTGCCCTGTTTACCCGGCAACTCGCTACCATGATGAAAGCAGGGGTTCCGCTTCTCCAGACCTTTGACATTGTCGGTCGTGGGCATGACAACCCGGCGGCAGGAAAACTGCTGCTCGACATCAAGTCTCACGTCGAAACGGGCAGTTCCATGTCACAGGCGTTCCGCAAATTTCCGCTTTATTTCGATGCCCTTTACTGCAACCTGGTCGCTGCTGGCGAACAGGCCGGCATCCTGGAAACACTGCTTGATCGTTTGGCGACCTACAAGGAAAAAATGCTCGCCATCAAGTCGAAGATCAAGGCAGCGTTATTCTATCCGACGGCTGTCATGATCGTCGCTTTCCTCGTCACCGCGGTCATCATGCTCTTCGTCATCCCGGCCTTCAAGGAGGTCTTCACGAGCTTTGGCGCCGACCTGCCGACACCGACACTAATGGTCATCGCCATTTCCGACTTTTTCGTGGAGTGGTGGTGGGCGATTTTCGGCACTCTTTTCGGTTCCCTCTTCATTTTTTTCTATACCTGGAAACGCTCCGAGAAGATGCAGTTCATGCTCGACAGGCTTTTCCTCCGCCTCCCGATTTTCGGTCCGATTATCCGCAAGTCGGTCATTGCCCGTTGGACGCGAACATTGGCCACCATGTTTGCCGCGGGCGTTCCTTTGGTCGAATCACTCGACTCGGTCGGAGGCGCTGCCGGCAACCAGGTGTACAAGGAAGCAACCCGCGCGATTCAGAGCGATGTCAGTGCTGGCATCAGTCTCACTTCGGCCATGCAAAATGTTAATCTGTTCCCCAACATGGTCACGCAGATGGTCGCGATCGGCGAAGAATCCGGCGCCCTCGATTCGATGCTTGGAAAAGTGGCTGACTTTTTTGAAAATGAAGTCGATGATGCGGTGGATGCTCTGTCGAGCCTCATGGAACCGATCATCATGGTCGTACTCGGCGGGCTGATCGGTGGCATGATCATCGCCATGTATCTGCCAATCTTCAAGCTCGGTGCTGTCACTTAATTTCATGGAGATTTCTTACTTGCAGGCGCTGGCTGATCCCGCTGTTTTTCCGGTGGTCTGTGGACTACTTGGCCTGATGGTCGGTAGTTTCCTCAACGTCGTGATTTATCGTCTGCCCCTGATGATGGAACGGGACTGGCAATGCCAGTGCGCGGAACTACGTGGAGAAGAAGCGCCGCAGAGCGAAACCATCTCCCTGGTCGCGCCGCGTTCACGTTGTCCCGCCTGTGGCCATGCGATCTCCGCCCTGGAGAACATTCCAATCGTCAGTTGGCTATTTTTGCGCGGCAAGTGTTCCGCGTGCCATGCCGCCATTTCCGTTCGCTATCCGTTGGTCGAGGCCCTCACAGGGCTGTTGAGCGCTTTCGCCGCCGTGCATTTCGGCTTTGGATGGAGTGCTTTGGGAGCCATCTTGCTGATCTGGTCGCTGATTGCCCTGACCTTCATCGACTTCGATACGACTTACCTTCCCGACGCCATTACACTGCCGTTGCTTTGGTGTGGTCTGCTGTTCAACCTTGGAAACACGTATGTGGATCTCTCATCGGCGGTCATCGGCGCCATGGCAGGCTATCTGGCCCTGTGGCTTGTCTACTGGGGATTCAAACTGATCACCGGCAAAGAGGGCATGGGTTACGGCGATTTCAAACTGCTTGCCGCGCTGGGCGCCTGGCTAGGCTGGCAGAAGCTGCCTTTGATAGTCCTGCTTTCCTCGACGGTTGGCGCCATCGTTGGGATTCTCCTCATCGTGCTGGCAAAACACGGACGACAAGTCCCTATTCCTTTTGGTCCCTATCTCGCGACGGCGGGAATGATTTCCTTTTTCTGGGGCGATCAACTAGCGCAGTATTACGAGATACTCATCTAACGCTTGTTTCCTGCACTTTTGAAACCAAGGCTTGAAATTATGGATTCAATTCATATCTTGCGAACATGGGAGCAGTTAACGCATGCTTCTGTTCGGATATACTTACTGGTTTTGTTTTACTGACAGAAAGAATGTCATGCCGATTTACGCTTATCGTTGCTCATCCTGCGGCTTTGAAAAAGATCATTTGCAAAAACTGAACGCCCCCGTGCTGGTCACATGCCCCGAATGCCATCAGGACGCTTACGAGAAACTGGTGACGGCCGCGGCGGGCTTCCAGCTCAAGGGGAGCGGCTGGTACACCACTGATTTCAAGGGGAAGAACGCGCCTCCGGCAAAGACCGAAATGCCGCCCGCCTGCCATTGCTGTCCCGGAGCGCACACGTGCGCCGGCAATTGATCAAGCGCTATCTCATCACCGGCCTGCTGATCTGGGTTCCTCTGGCGATTACCGCCTGGGTGCTGTCCCTGATTGCCGGGGTAGCGGATCAGTCCATGCGTTTGCTCCCGAAAGCGACGCATCCGAGCAATCTGTTGGGGTTTGACATTCCGGGCGCGGGTATCGTCGTCACCCTGGTGATCATTCTTGGCACGGGTCTGTTGGCCACCAACCTCATCGGACAGCGCCTGGTCGGCTGGTGGGAACAATTTCTGGCGCGTATTCCGGTCGTCAGTTCCATCTACAACAGCGTCAAACAGGTCTCCGATACGCTCCTGTCCTCGTCCGGAATGGCCTTTCGGCAGCCGCTCCTGGTGCAGTATCCCCATCAGGGTTCCTGGACGATCGCCTTCCTGACCGGCGAACCGGGAGGCGATGTCGCCAGACACCTCGAAGGCAAGCATGTCAGCGTATATGTCCCCACGACCCCGAACCCCACCTCGGGCTTCTTCCTGATTTTCCCGAAGGACCAGGTCATCGAGCTGGACATGAACGTCGACGAAGCCCTCAAATACATTATCTCGATGGGCGTCGTGGTCCCACCCGTCCATCCCAAAAAGCCAACCTAGCCGCCCTGAATTTTTCACTCAACTTTTCTTTTCAAAAGCACAACATGCGTACTCATTACTGCGGACAACTCAATTCTCAAACAATCGGCCAGGAAGTCAGCCTGTGCGGCTGGGCGCATCGCCGACGCGACCACGGAGGCGTCATCTTCATCGACCTGCGCGACCGTGAAGGTCTGGCCCAGATCGTCTGCGACCCGGATCGTCCGGAGATGTTCGCCATCGCCGAATCCGTGCGCAACGAATTCTGCCTGAAGATCACCGGCGCGGTTCGCGCGCGTCCCGCCGGAACGGTCAACCCCAACATGCCCAGCGGCGAGGTCGAAGTCCTGTGCCACGCGATCGAAGTCTTGAATCCGTCGGTCACGCCGCCCTTCAACCTGGACGATGAAAACCTGTCCGAGAACGTGCGCCTGACGCATCGCGTGCTCGATCTGCGCCGTCCGCAAATGCAGAAGAACATGATGTTGCGTTACAAGACCGCGCGGGCCTTCCGCCGTTTCCTGGACGACGCCGGATTCATCGACATCGAAACTCCGATGCTCACCAAGAGTACGCCGGAAGGCGCCCGCGACTACCTGGTGCCCTCGCGCGTGCATTCGGGACAGTTTTTCGCCCTGCCGCAGTCGCCGCAACTCTTTAAACAACTGCTGATGATCGCCGGCTACGACCGCTACTACCAGCTCACCAAATGCTTCCGCGACGAGGATCTGCGCGCCGACCGCCAGCCCGAATTCACCCAGGTCGATATCGAGACTTCTTTCCTGAACGAGACGGAAATCACCGGCATCATGGAAGCGCTGATCCGCTACGTTTTCAAGGAAGCCATCAACGTGGATCTGCCCGATCCGTTCCCGCGCCTCACCTACGCCGAGGCCATGCACCGCTACGGTTCCGACAAGCCGGATTTGCGCGTCACGCTCGAACTGAGCGAAATCACCGATGCCGTCAAGGATGTCGCCTTCAAGGTCTTTGCCAACGTCGCCAACAGTGAAGGCGGCCGTATCGCCGCTTTGCGCGTGCCGGGCAGCGCCGGATTGACGCGTGGCGAAATCGACGACTACGGCAAATTCGTCGCCATCTATGGCGCCAAGGGCCTGGCCTACATCAAGGTCAACGATGTCACGCAGCCCAACGAAACCGGCCTGCAATCGCCCATCGTCAAGAACCTGCACGCCGCGGCGCTCAAGACCATTCTGGAGCGCACCGGCGCGCAGAACGGTGATGTCATCTTTTTCTGCGCCGACAAGGAAAAGATCGTCAATGACTCGCTCGGCGCGCTGCGCATCAAGATTGGTCACGAAAAAGCTTTCCTCAACGGCAAGGCCTGGGAACCGCTGTGGGTCACCGACTTCCCGATGTTCGAATACGACGCGGAAGAAAAACGCTGGGCCGCCTGCCACCACCCCTTCACCAGTCCGAAGGACGAGCATGTTCATCTGCTGGCGACCGATCCCGGCAAATGTCTGGCCAAAGCCTACGACCTGGCGCTCAACGGCTGGGAACTCGGCGGCGGTTCGGTGCGTATCCACCGCGCCGATGTTCAGGAGCAGGTGTTCAAGGCGCTCGGCATCGATGAAGAAGAAGCCCGCCTCAAATTCGGCTTCCTGCTCGACGCCCTCAAATACGGCGCCCCGCCCCACGGCGGCCTGGCCTTCGGTCTCGATCGCATCGTCACCATGATGACCGGCGCCGAGTCAATCCGCGACGTCATCGCCTTCCCCAAAACGCAGCGCGCCCAGTGCCTGCTGACCAACGCGCCGAGCCCGGTCGACGAAAAGCAGTTGCGTGAACTGCATATTCGCCTGCGGCAAGCCGAGGCGCTCAAAACCTGAAGCCGATGAAGCGATTGGTAATTCCGTTTCGCATTGGAAACGAGACGCGAAGACGAGCCGAAGACAGTGCTGTAGCACGGCAAGGCAAAGTCGACAAAGTATCGGTTTTAATGCGAAGTGGAATGACATTCTTCCGGCTGGCATCTCTATTGATGCTGGCCGTTTTCATTTTCGGGAGCCAGCTCGCGCCGGCGCGGGAAACCCGGACAGCCGGAAAAATCGGAACGATACAGCTCGCCGACCTGCCGCCCGAGGCGGTCCATACGCTGACGCTAATCAAGCAGGGAGGGCCGTTTCCATTTCCGCGCAAAGACGGTAGCACTTTCGGCAACTTCGAAAAACGCTTGCCGAGACAGCCGCACGGCTATTACCGTGAATATACGGTGCCCACTCCCGGCAGTCGGGACCGTGGCGCATTGCGCATCGTGGCCGGCAACGGACGTAGCGGCAACGTCGCCGTATCAGGCGAGTATTACTACACCCAAGACCACTACCGGACCTTTTACCGTATTCAGGAACGCCCATGACGCCGGAACAACTTCACGCGCTATTGCCGCAAGCCAAACTGGCCGGCATCTACCAACTGCCCTCCGACGGCGTTGAAGCGCTTCGACAAGCGGCCGAATCGCTGGACCTGGCCTGCTTCACGATTGATTTCAGCGAATCCGGTGACCTGACAGCCGTCTTGAAGGCGCTGGGGGACGAACTCGAATTCCCGGAGTGGTACGGCGCCAACCTCGACGCCCTGAACGACTGCCTGACCGACTTTTCGTGGAATGAAGCGCCCGGTTACGTCCTCATCCTGTCCGGCGCCGACACCTTGCATGCGCTCAGAAAACCGTTCGTGAAAATCAATCGCGTCCTCGACAACGCGATTCTGGAATGGCGAGAGCAGGACATCTCTTTCTGGGTTTTCTATGAGCGGCGCACGGACAACCTGGCTGACCTGCCGACCCTGGCATGACTTACAAACGCCCCATCTCCGTCCTCGTCGTCATCCACACCCCAGAACTGGACATTCTGTTGCTGGAGCGCGCGTCGCACGCAGGCTACTGGCAATCCGTAACCGGCAGCCAGGAAGGAGATGAAACGCTGATCGAGACGGCGCAGCGCGAGGTCGCCGAGGAAACCGGCATCGTCCTGCCGCCCGAAGCTTTCAGCGATTGGCAAATCACCAACACCTTTGAGATATTCAACGAATGGCGCCCCCGCTACGCGCCCGGCGTCACACACAACACCGAACACGTTTTTTCCCTGCAAATCCCTGCCCGCCAGGCCATACGCATCGCCCCCGACGAACATCTGGCCTACATGTGGCTGCCCTGGCGCGAAGCAGCCGCGAAGTGCTTCTCCTGGAGCAATCGCGACGCCATCCTCATGCTCCCGGAGAGGCACAGCAACAAGCCGAGTATCTGCATATAATATATCAATATATATGCAGATAACTTCCTGGAGATGCAGGTGAGATACTTTAATTATTCTTTCCTTGAACAGGGTATGCTTCCGGCCGGGCTGGTCAACATCATCGGCGCGATTGCCGATCTTCGCGCCCGAGAAGCGGAGCGGCGCGATAATTACCCGGATGTATTCACTCGGCTTGAGAGCATCGCCAAAGTTCAGTCGGTACGCGGGTCAAACGCGATTGAGGGCATCGTAACGAGCGAGGCTCGCATCAACCAGATCGTCATCCAGAATGCCGCACCGCTTAATCACGACGAGGCTGAAATTGCGGGGTACAGCGCGGCCTTGAACCTGATCCACACGGGTTTTGAAACGCTCGATATTCGTCAGCGCGACATTTTGCGCCTGCACGAGATGATGCTTTCGTTCACACTGAAAGGCGGCGGAGCCTACAAAGACAGCGACAACGTCATTATGGAAATACGCCCGGACGATCGGCGCAGTATTCGTTTTGCTCCCACACCCGCGGACGAAACTGCGGAAACCATGGAGCAGCTTACACTCGCCTATCAGGAAGCCCGTGATAACTCGGCCATTAACCGGTTACTCTTGATTCCGTGCTTTATACTGGATTTTCTCTGCATACACCCCTTCTCGGACGGCAACGGCAGAATGTCGCGTCTGCTGTCCTTGCTGTTGCTCTATAAAAACGGCTTTGACGCGGGAAAATATATCTCGTTTGAAGCACAGATAAACAACACCAAAGCCTTGTACTATCAAGCCTTAAAGGATAGTTCAGAGAATTGGCGTAGCGCCGCGAATGATTATTTTCCGTTTATGGGCAACTTTCTGGTGACCTTGCTGAAATGCTACAAGGAACTTGACACGCATTTTGCGGCGGCGCGCAACGGCAAAGTCAGCAAGCGACAGCGCATTGAGACAAGCGTGATGAACAGTCTGCTCCCGATTTCAAAGCGGGAGATTTGCTACATACTGCCCGATGTTAGTCCAACCACCGTTGAAAAAGTGCTCGGCGATATGCTCCGCTCCGGCGCGATAGAGAAAATCGGTACGGCGCGAAGTACAAAATACGCGGTTAAACGATAAGCGCTTGTGACGCGACGCCATCCTCATGCTTCCGAAGCGGCTCGCTCGCTGAGCAGCCGGTCGAAACACTCGGGGCACAGACATTGCCCGCGCCCGCCTTCGCCGGGTTCCAGTGGCAAATTCAGCGGCAAAACCGGTCTTTTCATGCACCAGCATTCCTGCAATCCACTGGCCATTCCGCAGGTAAAGTGCTGTCCACAGCGTGGGCAGACCGCGTCTGGTTTTTTACTATTTTCTACATTTGTCATATACAGACCGCCGGAGAACATCTCCCCAACTCACAAGAACTTCCCGCCCAAAGCCAGGGAAGCGCGCAACGAGTCGTTGATCCGCGTCTGCCATCCGTCTCCGCTGACCCGGAGCGCCGCCAGCACGTCCGCGTCCAGACGGATTTTTACCGCCTCCTTCGTCAACTTGGCGCGCGGACGCCCGCGCAGCTTCGCCTGTAAGGAAGGCGGCAACTCCGAAAACAGCATTCCCCGACCCGCTGCCGCCCGTTCTTCATCGGTATATGGATGGGCGTCCGGGTCGGCCCAAGCGGTTGCTGTGATACGGGCATCCTCTTCATCAGTTGGTAGTTCGAATACTCTACCGTCACTGGTTTTAACGGTATCTTTGGACATAGCTCAATTTCTCCTTATCGGTTGCTTTCCGCAGGTTGATAATCCGCGTCTTTTCGCCACACTCCATAACGCCTCTTTCGCCGGGTTGAATTCGATTTCCATAAAAATTATTGTACCCCCAAAAATCAAGCAACCAAGTGTTCCCCAATCGTGCGATTGATGGTTGCCCCTACGCCATCCGCCCATAAGCTCGGTTTTTGTAGGGGCAAAAAAAATTTCGTCCTACTGCCAATACGTAAAATGCTCCAACTCCTCCTCTTTTTTTCAGTTTTCACCTGCTTTCGTCTGGATGGATTATGTATCCTCTCTACTGTGTGTAGAAAAACGAGGTAAAAATGCATGGCTAATGGGAACAACACAGCCGATATTGGCTTTGAACAGCAAATCTGGGGAGCAGCGGACATTCTGCGGGGAAACATGGATGCCGCCGAATACAAGCATGTTGTACTGGGACTTATCTTTCTCAAATACATCTCGGACAAGTTCGAGGAACGATACCGTGAACTGGAAGCCGACAATGACGACGTGGAAGACAAAGATGCCTATGCAGAGGTAAACGTCTTTTTCGTGCCGCCTTCTGCGCGCTGGAGTGTTATCTCCGAAGCCGCGCACAAAGAGGAAATTGGCACGGTGATTGATGACGCGATGCGCGCCATCGAAAGAGAGAACAAGCGGCTGAAAGACATCCTGCCGAAAAACTACGCCCGCGACGAACTGGACAAGCGCCGCCTCGGGAACGTGGTCGACCTGTTCACCAACATTCAAATGATAGAACACGGTAGCGACAAGGACATCCTCGGTCGCACCTATGAATACTGCCTCGCAAAATTTGCCGAGCAGGAAGGAAAACGCGCGGGGGAATTCTTTACGCCCGTATGTGTCGTCAAGACGCTGGTCGAAGTACTGCAACCGTTCAAAGGGCGCGTGTACGACCCCTGCTGCGGTTCGGGCGGCATGTTCGTGCAGTCGGCGGACTTCGTGGGGCACCATTCAGGAAACATCAATAACCTGTCCGTGTTCGGGCAAGACTCCAACCCGACCACCCGCAAAATGGCGCTGATGAACCTCGCCATTCGCGGCATCGAGGCCGACCTCGGCAAATTCAATGCCGACACCTTCCACAACGATCTGCACCCGCAGTTAAAAGCCGACTTCATCCTTGCCAATCCACCCTTCAATCTTTCGGATTGGAACGACGGTTCACTGAACGACGACCCGCGCTGGAAATACGGACTGCCGCCCTCCGGCAACGCCAACTTTGCATGGCTGCAACACATGATTCATCACCTCTCGCCCAATGGCAAAATCGGCATGGTGCTGGCGAACGGATCACTTTCTTCCCAGAGTGGCGGCGAGGGCGAGATTCGGCGCAAGATTGTTGAAGACGACCTTGTGGAAGGCATCATCGCCATGCCGACGCAACTCTTCTATACCACGCAGATTCCCGTATCGCTGTGGTTCGTCAGCCGCAACAAGGCATCAAAGGGCAAAACCCTCTTCATCGACGCCCGCAAAATGGGAACGATGGTCAACCGCCGCTTGCGTGAAATGACTTTTGATGACATCGCCAAAATAGCCGCTACCTTTGCAGCCTTCGACAACGGCACGCTTGAAGACGTAAAAGGCTTTTGTGCCGCCGTGCCGACCGCCGAAATCGCCAGACAGGATTACATCCTCACGCCGGGGCGCTACGTCGGCATTGAGGCGCAGGAAGACGATGGCGAACCGTTCGATGAAAAAATGGCGCGACTGACGGGCGAACTCTCCGGCATGTTCAAGCGTTCCCACGAACTGGAAGAAGAAATCCGCAAAAGGCTGGGGGCGATCGGGTATGAAATCTGACCAACTTAAACGTAAACCGAACCGGTTAGCGGGTTACGATTACAGCCAAAATGGAGCGTATTTCATAACCATTTGCGCCAAAGACCGCGCCGAGATATTTTCAACCGTAGGGGCGAACTGTGTTCGCCCGCAACTATCCGCCATTGGCATCATTGTAGAAAAGGAAATCAAAGCGTTATCTAAAACGTACAACCAGGTCGCTGTCGATTGTTACGTCGTGATGCCAAACCATGTCCATATTATCGTTGTGATTTTCAGAGTAGAAACGGGCTGCGGTGTGAGGATTGAAAACGGGCGAACACAGTTCGCCCCTACGATTTCCCGCATGGTCAAGCAATGGAAAGGAGCGATAACCAAACAACTGGGATCTTCTCCTTGGCAAAAATCATTTCATGACCGAATCATCCGTAACGAAGAAGAATACACACACATTGCGGAATACATCGAAACCAACCCCGCACGCTGGTCAGAAGATTGTTTTAACGTAGGGGCGAACTGTGTTCGCCCGAATGGTAACGAATGAGAACGTTCGAGGACACTGGCAAGGTTACGGCGGAAATCGCCAAAGCTCACGTGGAAAGCGAGTTTGAGAAATACCGCATTGTGCAGGACAGGCTGTTCAAGAGTGACTTTGATGCTTTTGTGGAGTTGGAGAACAAAGAAAAGAGTAATGATGGTAAGGAAGACTCGATATGATACAAGAATTTGAAAAATACAAGCTTGGTAATGTGGCTGATTTTATTGATTATCGTGGGAAAACTCCCCCGAAAACTATTTCTGGAATACCTTTGGTTACCGCAAAGATTATTAAAGACAATGTTATTCAAAAGCCAACAGAATTTATTGAGCCAGATTTTTATAATCAATGGATGCGGCGAGGGATTCCAAAAAAAGGCGATGTAATAATTACAACAGAAGCCCCTCTTGGTGAGGTTGCACGCATTGATACATCAGAGCGACTTGCGTTTGCACAGAGAATCATTATTGTACACGGGCATGACAATGCGTTGGATAATGATTATCTGTTTTACAAACTCCAGCAGTCGCAAATGAAAAATAGATTAACCACAAGAAGCACAGGAACGACTGTAACTGGCATTAAGTCAGCCGAACTGAAACAGGTAATGATTGAAGTCCCTCCGCTTCCCGTCCAACGTGCGATAGCTGCTACGTTATCCTCCCTCGACGCTCGGATTGCTGAAAACAGGGCGATAAACCATCATTTAGAGCAAATGGCACAGGCGATTTTCAAGGCGTGGTTCGTGGATTTCGAGCCGTGGGGCGGCGTTATGCCTGAGGATTGGCACGAGAGTATTCTCGGTGATATTTGCAATTACAATATCGAGCGAACACCAGTCGCGGCATTATCCTGTGAAACCTATATTTCAACTGAGAATATGTCTTCCAACAAGGCGGGTTTTGTATCAGCGTCAAGCCTCCCAACGATTGCTCAGACGACGGCTTTCAAGTGTGGCGATACGCTTATCTCTAACATACGACCATATTTTAAGAAGATAGTGTATTGCAACTTTGAGGGTGGTTGCTCAACCGATGTCTTGTGTTTTCGACCGCGAGAGCCGAAATTCTCAGTATTCATATACAGCTTGCTGTACAGCGACAAGTTCTTTGACTATATGGTAGCGGGGTCAAAGGGAACAAAAATGCCGCGCGGCGATAAGCAACAGATTCTAAGTTACCCAGCCACAATTCCAAGCAATAAGGCACTCGAAGAGTTTGTTAGTCTTGTTTCTCCGCTTTTGGAGCAAGCTGACCTTCTAAAATCAGAAAATATCCGACTTGCCGAAAGTCGCGACACACTGCTCCCTCGCCTGATGTCCGGCGAGTTATCCGTTGCCGACCTCGACGCCGTTAAATGATGGTTTACCGCTTTCGGGCGATTTCGGGCGAAAATTGCCCCTAAGGAGGTTTTCCCATGCCATACACCGAGGCGAACTACGAAGGCGCAGTGATTGAGGTCTTCCGTGACACGCTGGGTTATACATACGTTTACGGTCCCGATGTGGAACGCGACTACACCAATCCGCTCTATACAGGTGAGTTGCTGCCCGCTCTGCGTCGGGTTAACCCGACGCTACCTGAAGCTGCCTTGAACGAGGCGGTCTATAAGCTGCGCAATTTCGAGAGCGGCACGCTGTTGCAGAAAAATGTTCTCTGCATGCGGTATCTCCAGAATGGCATCTCGGTGAACTACCACGATAAGGGTGAACGGCAGGATGAACAGCGGGCGGCGTTGGTTCGTCTTGTGGATTTTGAGAATACGAACAAAAATACCTTCACCATCGCCAACCAATGGACGATTACCGAAAACAGCGAAAAACGTCCGGACCTTATCGTGTTCCTGAACGGGTTGCCGGTTGTGGTGTTCGAGTTGAAGTCGCCTTCCCGCGAGGAAACGGATGCTTCCGAAGCTTTCCGCCAACTAAAAAACTACCAGCATGAGATTCCGTCCCTGTTTATCTACAACGCTTTCTGTGTGATGAGCGACCTTGCCGTTTCCAAAGCGGGCACCATCACGGCGGACGAAGACCGTTTCATGGAATGGAAAACGAAGGACGGCAGCTACGAAAACACGCAGTATGCCCAGTTTGATACGTTTATTGAGGGGATTTTCGACAAGGCACGGTTGCTCGACATCATCAAGAACTTCCTCTGTTTTTCCGGCGATGCGAAGATACTTGGCGCGTACCATCAGTATTTCGCCGTTCGCAAGGCGGTCGCCTCCACGGTCAATGCGACCGAAACCGACGGGCGCGGCGGTGTGTTTTGGCATACGCAGGGGAGTGGCAAGTCGCTGTCGATGGTGTTCTATGCTCATTTGCTCCAGGAGGCGCTGAATTCCCCGACCATCGTGGTGTTGACCGACCGGAACGACCTCGACAACCAACTTTTTGAGCAATTTGCCAAGTGTGCGGATTTTCTGCGACAAACGCCGCAGCAGGCGGGAAGCCGCGCTCACCTGAAAGAATTGCTCGCGGGACGGCAGGCAAACGGCATTATTTTTACTACCGCGCAGAAATTTGAAGAGAGTTCCGACTTTTTGTCTGACCGTCGCAATGTGATTGTGATGGCAGATGAAGCGCATCGCAGTCAGTTCATCGATGAAAAGGTAGATAGCAAAACCGGACGTATTCAAAAAACTTTCGGGCTGATTATTCGGGAAAGTCTGCCGAACGCAAGCTATATCGGCTTCACGGGAACGCCGATTGCCAGCAAAGACCGCTCGACCATCGAGGTGTTCGGCAACTATATCGACATTTACGATATGACGCAGGCGGTGGAGGACGGCGCAACCCGTCCCGTCTACTACGAAAGCCGTATTATTCATCTGAAACTGGACGAGGACATTCTGCGGCTCATCGATGCCGAATACGACATTATGGCGGCGAGCGCCGAGCCATATGCCATCGAGAAGAGCAAGAAGGAACTCGGTCAGATGGAGAGCATCCTTGGCGCCGAACAAACGATAGCTGCCTTGTGCGACGACATCGTGAAGCACTACGAAGAGAACCGCCAGCACGAACTCACCGGCAAGGCGATGATTGTTGCCTACTCCCGCTCGATTGCGATGAGCATTTACCGCAAACTACTTTCGATGCGCCCCGAATGGGCTTCGATGCTCGGCGTGGTGATGACTTCCGGTAACAACGACCCGGAGGAATGGCGGGAAATCATCGGCAACAAGCGCCATAAGGAAGACATGGCGAAGAAGTTCAAAAACAACGACGACCCGTTGAAAATCGCCATCGTTGTGGATATGTGGCTGACTGGCTTTGACGTGCCCAGCCTTGCGACAATGTACGTTTATAAGCCGATGGCGGGGCATAACCTGATGCAGGCGATTGCTCGTGTGAATCGCGTTTATAAGGATAAGGAAGGTGGTCTGGTTGTCGATTACGTCGGGATTGCCGCCGCGCTGAGACAGGCGATGAACGACTACACCCAGCGCGACAGGCAGAATTATGGTGAACAGGACATTGCCAAAACCGCCCTGCCGAAGTTCATGGAGAAGCTGGAAGTCTGCCGTAACCTCATGCACGGCTTCGACTACTCTGGTTTCATGGATGAGAAAGCGAGTAACCTGGCGCGCGCCAAAACCATCAGCGGCGGTGTTAATTTCCTGAGCAGGGTTGAGCCAAAACGCAATCCGGCAAGGGCCGAAAACGACGATTTCTACCTGAAGGTGGCAGAGCCATCGGCAACTTACGGCGAAACGCCAAGCCACAGGAATGTATTCATCAAGGAGGCGATGCTCTTGCGTCAGGCATTGTCGCTCTGCCGTTCGCTGCTTACGTCCGTACAACGATTTGAAGCCGCCTACTTCGAGGCGGTACGGACACTCCTGACCCGTATTACTGGCGAGGGCAAGACGCTATCCCTGAAAGAAATCAATGCCCGCGTGGGCGAATTGTTGAAAGCGAGCATTCAAAGCGAGGGCGTTATCAATCTGTTTTCCGATGTAGACACAGGCTTTTCTCTCTTTGACCCGAAGTTCCTTGAGGAAATCGGGAAGATGAAGGAACGCAATCTTGCGGTTGAAATCCTGAAAAAACTGCTCGCCGAGCAGGTGTCGCTCTATCGCCGGACAAACTTTGTCAAGAGTGAAAAATTCTCTGAACGGCTTTCCCGCGCGATGAAAGCCTACCTGAACGGTATGCTCTCCAACGAGGAAGTCATTGCAGAATTGATGAAGATGGCGAAGGAGATGGCGAGCGCTCAGGCGGAGGGGGAATCGCTTGGCTTGAACGCTGAAGAGTTGGCATTCTACGATGCGCTGACCCGCCCGGAAGCCGTCAAGGACTTCTACCAGAATGAGGAACTCGTGGCGATGACCCACGAACTCGCCGATATGCTTCGCAAGAACCGCACCATTGACTGGCAAAAGAAAGAGTCCGCGCGTGCTGGTATGCGCCGCATGGTGAAAAAGTTACTGGGAAAATACAAATACCCGCCAGAGGGGATGGAAGACGCCATCGCTACGGTTATCGGGCAGTGCGAAATGTGGACGGATAGCTGAACGATTTAGTGGCTGGCGATTTATCTTTAGTGGAAAGAGAATTAGAGGCGCGAAGATGAAAAAACTCAGATTGTTCGACGAGTTGACGGAAGGCTTTGATGCGCTGGCGAAGGCGCGCGAGGGCAAACTGACATTGTGTGTTCATGAGCTTGAAATGCCAGGAATCACACAAGCGAGTGAACGTGCCGACGCGGTCACCGGTAAATTCCAAGGTACGCCGTCATCGTTTTTACACAAAAAACGCCATCCGTAATCATTTTTTGCTGTTCAAACTCATTCGTGCAAAACTCTCACGCATCCGATTAGATTCTGTGCTATTTATACAATATGGACAGAAATCTACGACACAACGTAATCAAACGCCTGCAAACGGAACTTCCTCGTGGAGCACCGTTCGACCTTGCCACCCTGGAGCAGTTCGGGGTATCGCCTCAGCTTGCATCCCATTATGCCGCGAGTGCCTGGCTTGTGCGTCTGGCCCAAGGCGTGTATGCCTTCCCTAACGACGCTTTCGATGCTTACAGCGCACAGACGTACCTGCAACAGCACGTGTCCGGCCTGCACCTCGGAGGTAAAAGCGCTTTGGTACTGCAAGGCGTGCGGCACAACCTGAATAGCCGGGAGAAGCTGGTACTGTGGGGCGGGGTCCGTTTCACATTGCCGACATGGTTTACCGAACGCTTTCCCGCGCGCTACGTTCATGCCCGGCTGTTCGACTGGCAGCCAGATAATGCCTTGGCCGGCCAGACGCTCGCCACGCCGCCCGGCCTGCCCGAAGGCTTGCGCGTTGCCGTCCCCGAGCGTGCCATACTGGAACTGCTGTACGAGGTTGGCGTCAAGCAAAGCCTTGAAGAAGCTCGCAACCTTTTCGATGGCTTGCGCTCGCCGCGCAAGGATTTGCTCGGACAACTGCTGGCCTGCTGTACCAGCGTGAAGGCCGTGCGCTTGTTCCTCGCCTGGGCGCGCGAAACTCACGTGATAGACGCGGATGATCTGCTGGCCCGATATCCGGTACGCACGGGCAGCGACAAGCGCTGGATGAGCCGACTCGCAGACGGCACTCTTTTAAGCCTGAACCCGCATGGATAAACATTTCGCGGATACCGTCCGCCTATTGCTGGCCGTCGCGCCCGAGGTATTTGCCAACGACATCTTCGCATTGAAGGGCGGCACGGCAATCAACCTGTTCGTACAGAACATGCCGCGTCTGTCGGTTGACATTGATGTGGTGTATCGGTCCTGGCAGGCGTCACGCGATGAAGCGCTACGCGCCATCAACGAGGAACTGGACGCTATCGCGCGCCGGGTCGCGTCGCTTGGTGTACAGATTCGCCTGATACACAGCAAAGCATTGGATGACACCAAACTGGTCGTCGAAAACGATACCAGCCAGGTCAAGATCGAAGTCAACACGGTGTTTCGCGGCACGGTGCTGCCAGTTGAGCGCAAACCCTTGAGTGAGAAAACAGCCAATCTGTTCGCGGTCAGGTTTGATCTGCCAATCCTTGCCACGGACGAACTCTATGCAGGCAAGTTCGTGGCCGCATTGGATCGGCAACATCCACGCGATTTATTCGATGTGTGGCAACTTTTTGAAACGGGCTGCATCACCGATGACATGGTCGAATGCTTCGTGATCTATCTGGCCGGACACAATCGGCCAATCCATGAAGTATTGTTTGGCAACGACAAGGACATTGCTGCCGAGTACGAACGGGTTTTCGTCGGCATGACCGAGGTTGAGGCGCCGTTGGCAACATTACTGGACGCCCGCGCTCGGCTTCGGCATGAGTTGACAACGCGGCTGACCACTGCGCATCGGCAATTCCTCTCCGGGCTGGCTCGCGCGCAACCCGACTGGTCATTGCTGCAATGCCAGCATGCGGCTGACCTGCCGGCTCTGCGCTGGAAGCTCGGCAACCTGGAAACTTTCCGCGAACGCAAGCCACATGATTTCATCGAACAGGCCGTCGCGCTCGAAGCAAGGCTGAACCTTTAGTTTAGTCGCTTAATCCCGACGCTCACTGCGCCGCCGCTTCGACGGCGGAAACAGTCGCATCGACGGGCAAGAACTGAAGAAAGGCCCCGCCCACCATGCTTTGCAGGTAGCCGATGACGCTACGGCGGTATTTCTCGTCGATGACCGCCGCCAGCGTGTCGAGGCGGCCGATGATCTTGCCGTGCTCGCGTTCAAAACTTAAGTTACGGCTGGCGCCGGAAATCTCGTTGGAAAGCAATAAGGCTTGCCCCGAGGCGTCCTTGCGGTCGGTCAGAATCCAGGCGGCGACAGCAACGTTGTGCGCGGCGTTGGCCAGCCGTTGCGCGTCGAGTCCGTCGATGATCGAGAGTCGGATGCTTCCACCCCAGGCCTCGACCAGCATCGTGCCCAGCCCGTAGATATACGCTCCGGCGCGGTCGCCGGTGAATTCCGGGGCAAGAGCGAGGTGCACGGCGTTCGTGCCTTTCGTCTCGCCCATATCCGGCAAAAGGGTTTCTTTGTCGCGGATCGCGGCCATGACTTCCTGCCGCGCGGCTTCGAGGCTTTGCGCCGAACGCTTTTTCCACATCGACGGATTCCGGCGGTAGAGCTTTTCAAGCAGGATTTCCAGGCTGTCCAGATTGTCGCGCATGGTGAGATTGGCGAAGCGGTTGGCATCGGTCTGTACCAGTTGCCGCGGTTCGAACGATTCGCCGCGCACTTCCTTCTCGACCGGCACGGACGAGCAGGCGGCAAGCGCGCAGGCCGTCAGCGGAACCAGATAGCGGAGCATTCCATGAACAAAGCGACGCCCGCAACGCATGCACAGATTGATGACATATCCCTTGTAGGGGCAGGTCCCTGTGCCTGCCCGGATTCTGAGCGACGGGCGGCCACGGGGGGCCGCCCCTACAAAAAACGGTCTGTACTCGCAACATCGGCAGAGCCCATCGGGCTTTTCTCCATTTTCAGCACTTGTCATTTTCTTGGTCTTTCCCGATATTCCACAGCTTTTTATTTAATCCGCCGCCGAGTAAAATCCGGCAGTCTTCGAAAAGGAACATGACATGACTCTGGAACAAATCTCGCCGGCGCAGGAAGCCTCTATCCTCGCAGAAGCTCTGCCCTATATCAAACGCTTTCACGACAAGACCATCGTGGTCAAGTTCGGCGGTAACGCGATGATCGACGAAAAGCTCAAGCAGTGTTTCGCGCGTGACGTGGTCCTGCTCAAGCTGGTGGGCATGAACGTCGTCGTCGTACACGGCGGCGGACCGCAGATCGAAAACCTGCTCACAAGGGTCGGCAAAAAAGGTGAATTCATTCAGGGCATGCGCGTCACCGATGCCGAAACGATGGAAATCGTGGAAATGGTGCTCAGCGGTCAGGTCAATAAGGATGTCGTCAACCTGATCAACCAGGCCGGCGGCAAGGCGGTCGGCCTCACCGGCAAGGACGGCGGGATGATCCAGGCCAGGAAGCTCCATTTGCAGAGCCGGGACAATCAGGCCGACCTGATCGACATCGGCATGGTGGGCGACATTACCCGGATCGACCCCGCGCTGATCAGCTATCTCCAGGCCGGCGCCTTCATTCCCGTCATCGCGCCGATCGGCTTCGGCGAAAACGGTGAAACCTACAACATCAACGCCGATGTCGTCGCCGGCAAGATCGCCGAAATCCTTCAGGCCGAGAAACTCGTGCTGCTGACCAACACGCCGGGCGTGCTCGACAAGGAGGGCAAGCTGGTCAACAACGTGACACCCCTGCAGATCAACGCCATGGTCGAGGAAGGCACCTTGAACGGCGGCATGTTGCCGAAGATCGCCTCGGCGCTCGACGCCGCCCGCAACGGGGTCAAAAGCGTGCACATCATCGACGGCCGCGTCGAACACGCCTTGCTGCTGGAAATCCTCACCAGTCACGGTTTCGGCACGATGATCAAATCGGCCTGAACGCCATGAGGGCGAGATTCGCCACGCGAGCCTGGCTGTTCGATCTGGACAACACGCTGCACAACGCCAGCGCGCATATCTTTCCGCACATCGGACGCGCGATGCGGGACTACATCGGGCGTCACCTGAATCTCGATGAGGCGCAGGCCACCGCGCTTCGCCAGCAATACTGGCAGCGTTACGGCGCCACCCTGCTTGGCCTGATACGCCACCATCAAGACATCGATCCGGCGCATTTTCTCCACCACACGCACCAGTTTCACGATCTGGCGAGCATGGTCGTTTTCGAACGCGGCTTGAAAGCCATGCTCAAGCGGCTGCCAGGGCGCAAAATCATCTTTTCCAATGCGCCTTTACGCTATATGCAGGCGATTCTCGCCATTACCGGCATCAGCCGCTGTTTCGACGCGATCTATTCGGTCGAGCGCCTGCATTTTCAGCCCAAGCCGGCGACACAGAGCTTTCTGTATCTGCTGCGCGCTGAAAGACTTGTCCCGCAATCGTGCATAATGGTCGAAGATTCCCTGCCCAACCTGCGCGCCGCAAAGCGGCTGGGGATGACGACGGTCTGGGTCGATTCAGGCACGCGCAAACCGCCCTGCGCGGATGTCCGGATCACCAGCGTGCTTGATCTGCCGCACCGTCTTCGGCAAATATGATCGATCATCACAAGAACCTCATCGAAAAACAGGAGAGTATCAACATGGCCAAGCCGGGTGAAAGACGATTACAGATTCTGCAAACGCTGGCCGAGATGCTCGAAGACCCCAAGGGGGAGAAAATCACGACGGCGGCCCTGGCGGCCAGACTGAGCTGTTCGGAAGCCGCGCTGTACCGCCATTTCGCCAGCAAGGCGCAGATGTTCGAAGGACTGATCGAATTCATCGAAACCAGCCTGTTCGGAGTCATCAACCAGATTTCCGGCAGCGAGCCCGAAGGACTGCGGCAGGTCGAACTGATTCTCTCGCTGCTGCTCAATTTCTCCCAACGCAATCGCGGCATGACGCGCGTGCTCATCGGCGACGCGCTGGTCCACGAAAAGGAACGCTTGCAGACGCGCATCAACCTGCTGCTCGATAAAATCGAAGCGTCGATAAAGCAGGCCCTGCGCGTCGCCGCCACGCAGGACAAGCTCTCGCCAAACGCCGATTTCACTGCGCTGGCCAACATTCTGCTCTGCTACGTCATCGGACGCTGGCAGCAATACGCAAAAAACGGCTTCACCCGCGAGCCCGCCGCGCACTGGGCGCAACAGTGGCCCATGCTCTGCGTCGCCTGCCTTAGCCAGAATGCCGCTTGATTAGATACGCCGTAGAGCGTTTTACGTTTTAGCTTCCCGGAGTACGCTTCACCGCCCAATCCAGGCCGCCGCGTCCAGAGCAAAATACGTCAGTATCCCGTCCGCGCCAGCACGCTTGAACGCCGTCAAACTCTCCAGCGCACAAGCTTTTCCGTCGAGCCAGCCCTTTTGTTCGGCTGCCTTGAGCATGGCATATTCGCCGCTCACCTGATAGGCGTAGGTCGGTACGCGAAACTCGTCCTTGACCCGGCGAACGATATCGAGATAGGGCAGGCCCGGCTTGACCATCACCATGTCGGCGCCTTCGGCCAGGTCGAGCGCCACCTCACGCAGCGCCTCGTCGGAATTGGCCGGATCCATCTGGTAGGTGTGCTTGCCGCCCTTGCCGAGATTGGCCGCCGACCCGAGCGCGTCGCGGAAGGGGCCGTAGAAGCTCGACGCATATTTCGCCGAATAGGCCAGTATCCGCGTGTGGATCAAGCCGGCCTTGTCGAGCGCCGAACGGATGCGGCCGATGCGTCCATCCATCATGTCGGAAGGCGCTACCACATCGGCGCCGGCGTACGCCTGCGCGAGCGCCTGCTTCGCCAGCGCCTCGACCGTTTCGTCGTTGAGCACGTAGGCGCGCGAATCGTCGGCGGCAATCAGTCCATCCTGGCCGTGGCTGGTGTAGGGATCGAGCGCCACGTCGGTGATTACGCCGAGTTCCGGCAGCGCTTTCTTCAGCGCGGCCACCACGCGGGGGATCAGCCCATCGGGATTCCATGCTTCCTCCGCGCCGGGCGACTTCAATGATGGATCGATCACGGGGAAAAGCGCCAGCGCCGGAATGCCGAGTTGGCAAGCCCGCTCCGCCGTCGCAAGCAAGCGATCAAGACTTTGCCGCTCGACGCCGGGCATGGAAGCCACCGGCTCCACCCGGTTTTTACCTTCGAGGACAAACACGGGATAAATCAAATCGTTGGCCGTGAGCGTCGATTCACGCATCAGCCGCCGGGAAAAATCATCCCGGCGCATGCGACGGAGGCGCGTTCCGGGGAAATTCGCGTTACTGTTAATCATGATCTGGCTTGACTCCTTTTCAATGATGGGGAACGGGTGTAGCCGTTTTCTGGGACTTCCATTCGGCGGAATAAGGCGCAGATATTGCCCTATGCGCTATTTTTAACCTCGTCATTCCCGCGAAGGCGGGAATCCAGTTCGTTTTTTCCAGCCAGAATGGCTGCAAATCAAAAAATGGTGGCGCGTTGCGCCAAAAGTATGCTTTCTGGATTCCCGCCTTCGCGGGAATGACGGGGATGGGAAGTGCATGTGAAATATCCCGGACAGTAGTGCGCAAAGGCGGGAATGACGGAATTTTTGCGTCAGAGAGGAAAACTAAACGTGCCCTCAAGGCATTTTTACCTCTGCTCATCAACTAACTGGTGATTTTTGTTTTTGGGCCGGCTTCGCCTTTCCCGTGCTCCGGGCGCTCCAGCCAATGGCGTTGCGCTTGCGTGGTCTCGCCACCTTCCCCGCAACTTCCGGCTTCGCCGATTGGCCTGCTTTTTCGTCGGGTACCATGGTCATGCCCAGCCACTCGCAGAGCACCTTTTCGGCCTCTTCGATGCCGGTGTGTTTCAGGCTGGAAAACAGTTGCACCGAGAAACGGCTGCCCAGACCAGCCAGCGCTGCCTTCACTTCACGCATGACCCGCGCCTGCTCGCTACGCGCCAGCTTGTCCGCCTTGGACAGCAGGACATGAATCGGCTTGCCGGTCTGCGCGAACCAGTTGATCATCTGCACGTCAAGCTCGGTCAGGGGATGGCGGCTGTCCATGATCAATACCAGGCCGACCAGCGGCGAGCGTTGCATCAGGTAAGGCGCCAGCAGATTTTCCCATTGATCGCGTATCTCGGCGGGCGCCTTGGCGAAACCATAACCGGGCAAATCGACCCAATACTTGCCGTCGCCGAGCTGGAAATAATTCAGATACTGGGTGCGCCCCGGCGTTTTGGAAACAAACGCCAGACGCGTATGGTCGGCAAGCGTGTTGATCGCCGACGATTTGCCCACATTCGAACGGCCGGCAAAGGCCACTTCGCTCACGGAATCGGCCGGCAGATCGCTCAGATTGGCGACAGTGGTATGGAATGCGGCGTGTTTGAATAGGGACATCAAGCCTCCGGGGCGGCGGTGGGGTTTTTCGGTAGGGGCGGATTTGAAACCCGCCCGTAGGTTGGAAAAGCCGCGAAGCGGCGCATTCCGACAAACATAAATAACCGGCGCGAACGCGCCGCAAAATAACGATTGCCGGGATGCGCTTCGCTTTCCCAAGCTACTTTATTTCCAGCAGACTCTCATTCCATTTGGCGTGTTTCTCGAACCCCAGCAGGTTGGTGATCGTCGCCGCGATGTTCGCCAGACCGGCCTGTTCCGTCTGCTTCAGGCCCAGCTTGCCGCCGCTCACGTTGTCGTAGAGGATCAGCGGAACCGGGTTGAGAGTATGCGCCGTCTTCGCCTTGAACGAACCATCCTTGTTCACCGCCGGCTGTTTGGTTTTTTTGTCGATCTCGTACATTTCGTCGGCGTTGCCGTGGTCGGCGGTGATCAGCGCCACCCCGCCCAAGGCGTCGATGACCGGCAGGATGCGCCCGATCGACAGATCGACGGCTTCGACGGCCATCGTCGCCGCGCGGAAATTGCCGGTGTGCCCCACCATGTCCCCATTGGCGAAATTGCAGCGCAGAGTGCGGTATTTGCCGCTGTTCAAAGCCTCGATCATGGCGTCGGCGATTTCCGCCGCTTTCATCCACGGACGCTGCTCGAAGGGCACGACATCGCTCGGCACTTCCTGATAGGTTTCCCCGTCGAACTTGCCCGAGCGGTTGCCGTTCCAGAAATACGTCACATGCCCGTACTTTTGCGTTTCCGAACAGGCGAACTGGGTGATTCCGGTCCTGGCAAACCATTCGCCCATCGTGTCCTGAATGGCGGGCGGCGGCACCAGAAAACGCTTGGGCAGCTTGAGGTCGCCGTCATACTGCAACATGCCTGCATAGGTCACTTTCGGCACGCGCACGCGGTCGAACCGGGAAAAATCCGCCTGCTCGAAAGCCAGCGTGATTTCGATGGCCCGGTCGCCGCGAAAGTTGAAGAACACCACCGCGTCGCCGTCCTCGACCGTACCGACCGGTTTACCCTCTTTGGCGATGACGAAAGGCGGCAAATCCTGATCAATCTTGCCCGGAAATTTCACCCGTAGCGCCTTGACCGCCTCGGAGGCGCTGGCGAACGGGTCGCCCTGCCCGAGCACATGCGTCGCCCATCCCTTCTCGACCATGCTCCAGTTGGCTTCATAGCGATCCATGGTGATCACCATGCGCCCGCCGCCGGAAGCGATTCGCGCATCGAAGCCGCCGACGCTGGCTTCGGCCAGGAATGCCTCGAACGGCTCAATGTACTCCAGCGCGGAAGTTTCCGGAACGTCGCGGCCATCGAGCAGGATATGCACGCGCACGGTCTTGACGCCCTCCTCCTTGGCGCGCAGCACCATCGCCTTGAGATGGTCGATATGGCTATGCACGTTGCCGTCCGAGAACAAGCCGATGAAATGCAAGGCGCCCGGCTTGCCGCCAGATTCCGCCTTGGCGCCCGCCATAATCTGCCGCCACGCCTCCCCCTGCCAGATCGCGCCGGAAGCAATGGCGTCCGCGACCAGCGCCGCGCCCTGGCTGTAAACCTGCCCCGCGCCGATGGCGTTGTGGCCGACTTCCGAATTACCCATATCATCGTCGGACGGCATGCCGACCGCCGTGCCGTGCGCGTGCAGGCGAATATTCGGATAGTTGGCGAACAACCGGTCGAGCTTGGGTTTGCGGGCGGCGGCAATGGCGCTGCCGACCTCGGTCTTTGACAAGCCATAACCGTCCATGACAATCGTCACGACCGGGCCCTTGATTCCAGCGAAAGAAGCGAGTTTCTGCAACATGATGGTTTCCTGCGAGGATTAAAAAACGAAATTGCTTCGGTGACCCAACTGACGAATCATAACAAATCCGCTTCAAGATCGCGGGGCGCGCAGGTCACAGATCCCCCTTGAAGGCGCGATCGGGGATGGCGGGGAGCAGCGCGCCTAACTCGGCGGCGGTTTCGGTTTGTAGCTGTTTCAGGGCGTCGATCTGGACTTGTAGGGCATCCAGTTCAGCGAGCTTTGCCGGGTCACGGGACAGCCCGGAGCGTTCAAAACTTCGTAAAAAGCGCGTTTGAACGGATCGGTAATTCCAGCAATAACTCAATAGTGTGCTGTACTGTAATGTGTTAGGGAAAAAACACACCCCAAAGCGGAGCCATTCCCAAGTACACTACAATCAATTTCCTGCCCCCTCCCTCAACATCCCGGTTGAATCTAAAATCATGATCCTTAAAACGACGCACTGAAAACCCCTGCTCTCCCAGTGGCCCGGACAAACGTTCAATCAACCGGTCAGCAAGCGTTTCCTTGGTAAAAAATACTTTTCTCTCTATCAGATCACGGTCATAGGTTACGCGGTACACGTTAGCGCGTTCCGGTACAGCGATTCCCTGGGCGGGGATATAGATGTTTTGTGCCGCATCGTAAATATCCAGGTGCAGCTTCCGTGCCAATGGAAACAGCAGCTTCAGAAAATCCCCCATTCGCTTCGGGTCGTGGCATTCCGGCTGCCAGAGCGCGTATTTCCAGTTTTTCAGTTCCGCCTCCGGGTCGTTCAACCAGAAAAAATCTTCTTCGCGTTCATCTGTCTTGAAAACCGGTAAAACATCACGGTGACAAGCAAGGCACCAACCCAGGCGCTCAAGACGTGGATTGGGCTCAACGACCTTGTTTTGCAACTGCCGCACAAGCTCCCCTACTTCCTCCGCCCGCGTTACCGGGGACGGCAGAATGTCTTTGTGTCAATAGCCATCAAACACATAGAGAGGGTAGTAATTCATTTTGATTCTCCTGAACTCTAAATCCGGGGGGAAGCTGGCATTGAAGTTACCCTCCCCTTTAAGAAGCTGTTTTCAAAATGAGGCTTATTCCCGGTCAGAACGTTTCAGGCACAAGCTTCCCCCTGTTCACTCTACTCATGGTATCTGGATATCACCATTGATCGGATCAGATAATCGAACGCGGCGAGTGAGGCCTTCGCGCCTTCGCCCATGGCGATGACGATCTGCTTGAACGGCACGGTCGTGCAGTCGCCGGCCGCAAAAACACCCGGCATCGATGTCTGGCCGCGATTATCGATTTCGATCTCGCCACGCGGCGAGAGTTTGACGTCCGTGCCTTTCAGCCAGTCGGTGTTCGGCAGTTGGCCGATCTGCACGAAAATGCCTTCCAGTTCGAGGCGTTGCGTTTCGCCGCCCTTATCCTGATAAACAAGGCCGTTGACCTTGTTGCCGTCTCCGGTCACTTCGGTTATCTGCACTTCCGAGATGATCGTCGCGTTGGACAGGCTGCGCAGCTTGTTTTGCAGGACGGCGTCGGCTCGCAGAACCGTGCGGACGATCAGGGTCACGTGCGAGACGATGCCGGCCAGGTCGATCGCCGCTTCCACGCCCGAGTTGCCGCCGCCGATGACCGCCACGCGCTTGCCCTTGAACAGCGGTCCGTCACAATGCGGGCAGTAAGTCACGCCACGCGCCTTGTATTCCTGCTCGCCGGGCACGTTCATGTTGCGCCAGCGCGCGCCGGTCGTCAGGATGACCGCGCGGCTCACGACTGTCGCGCCGCTGGCCAGGTGTACCTCGGTCAGACCGTCCGGACTCGTGACGAGTCCTTCCACGCGTTGCAAGTTGATGATGTCCACGTTGTGGTCACGCACGTGTTGTTCCAGCTCGGCAGCGAGCCTGGGGCCTTCCGTTTCCTTGATCGTGATGAGGTTTTCGATGGCCAGGGTATCGAGTATCTGTCCGCCGAAGCGTTCGGCGACGATGCCGGTGTGCAGACCCTTGCGCGCCGCGTAGATCGATGCCGCCGCGCCGGCCGGTCCGCCGCCGACGACGAGGATGTCGAACACCGTCCGGGCGGCAATTTTCTCGACCTCGCGCGCTGCCGCGCCGGTATCGAGCTTGGCGACGATTTCCTCGACGGTCATGCGGCCCTGTCCGAAAACTTCGCCGTTCAGGAAGACCGTCGGGACGGCCATGATCTGGCGTTCCTCGACTTCTTTCTGGAATAACGCGCCATCGATCATCGTGCTGCTGGCGCCGGGATTGAGCACGGCGATCAGGTTGAGCGCCTGGATGACGTCCGGGCAGTTGTGGCAAGAGAGTGATACGTAGGTTTCGAAACGAAATTCCCCTGGCAGTGCGCGAATCTGCTCGATAAGTTCTTCCTCGATCTTCGGCGGATGGCCGCCGGTCTGCAACAGGGCGAGGATCAGCGAGGTGAATTCATGGCCCATCGGCAGGCCCGCGAAGCGAATTCGCGCGGGTTCTTCTCCGGGAAGACCGATGGAGAATGACGGACGTCGCTCATCCTGACCGTCGAAACGAATCCGTACCTTATCCGACTGCCCGGCGATGTCTTCGAGCATCGCTTTGAGTTCGCCCGATTTGGCGCCGTCGTCGAGCGAGGCGACGAGTTCGATCGGTCGTTGAAGGCGTTCGAAATAAGTCTTGAGCTGCGTTTTTATGGCGGCGTCGAGCATGGTGTTCTCCCGGAAGGACGTGAAAAAAGACCGAGGCGGCAAAGAGTGTTTGCACCCTTTCACCCCGTCGACCGTGTTTGATCAGCGAATTGTGACACTATTTCTTCAGTCTTGCTTCTTTCCCCTGAATCTGCCAATCACCGGGATGACGATCATGACCAGAACAACCAGCAGGCAGGCCGCTGAAATCGGTTTCTGGAAGAAGATGCTGAAACTTCCGTCCGAGATGATCAGGGACTGACTCAGCGATCGTTCCAGTATCCTGCCCAGCACGAAGGCCAGAATCAGGGGGCCGAGATCGAACTTCAGTTTCCTGAGCAAATAGCCTAGAACCCCCATGATAAACATCATCATGATGTCCATGACATTGTTTTTGGATGTATACACGCCGATTGAACTGACGACCACGATGATGGGCGCCAGGATCGAATAGGGGATTTTGAGCATTTTTACCCACATGCCGATCAAGGGCAGATTGAGCAGCAGCAGCAGGACATTGCCGATGTACATGGAAGCGACGACTCCCCAGAATACATCCGCATGTTCAATCATTATCCTGGGGCCTGGCTGAACGCCCTGAATCAGCAGGGCGGCATAGATCATGGCGATGGCCGGGTTGCCTGGAATGCCCAGGGTCATCATCGGAATGAAAGAAGCGCTGGCGGCGGAATTATTGGCCGACTCGGGCGCGGCAACCCCTTCAATGGCCCCCTGGCCGAATTCTTCGGGATGTTTGGAGATTTTTTTCTCGATCGAATAAGCGAGCATGGAGGAAATAACCGCCCCGCCGCCAGGCAGAAGCCCGACGATAAAACCGATCAGCGAGCCGCGCAGGATGGACCAGCGGGTTTTGATCAAATCAGCCACGGTAGGCCAAATCCGGTTGATTTTGGAAGTCACCAGGTCATTATCGATTTTTTCTTCCATATTGCTGAGGATTTCACCGATGCCGAACATGCCCATGGCCAGCGTAAGAAAATCCAGCCCATCCATGAGGATCATGGTATCGAAGGTATAACGCATGGCGCCCTGAACAGGGTCCATTCCTACCGTTCCCAGAAACAGCCCCAGTACAACCATGATGGAACCCTTGATGGCCGACTTCCCCGAAAGGAAAGCGGCCATCAACAGCCCCAGAACGGTGAGCGAAAAATATTCGGCCGGCCCGAATTTCAACGCGATGCTTGCCAGCGGCGGCGCGATGAAGGTGAGCGCTATGACGCCGACCGTTCCGGCGACGAATGAACCGATGGCGGATATGCCAAGCGCAGCGCCGGCCCGTCCCTTCTTTGCCATCTGATAGCCGTCAATGCAGGTCACCACCGAAGCCGCCTCGCCCGGCAGACTGAGCAGAATCGAGGTGGTGGAACCGCCGTACATGGCTCCGTAATAAATACCCGCCATCATGATGATCGAGGTGGTGGGGGAACCCAGCGCATAACTCATCGGGAGAAGAATGGCGATGGTGGCGGCCGGCCCCAGGCCGGGCAACACGCCGATGGCCGTTCCCAGAAAAGCGCCGACCAGGCAGAAAAGCAGATTGATGGGAGAAATGGCCAGGGCGAATCCGCCCATCAATCCATTGAACAATTCCATATGCAATTTCTCCTAAATCAGCAGGCCCTCTGGAAACGATATTCCCATCAGCACTACGAACACCAGATACCCGATCCCGGTAATGGTTATCGCGACAATCGCCGATTTCCTGAAGGATTCTTTCTCGACGATCATCATCCAGGCGAGGAAGATATAGACGGTCGACACGACAAAGCCGATGTACGCGATCAGAATAAAATAGCCGAGCAGAACGGCGATCGCCAGACAGGGTTTGTACCATGCGCCTTTTCCCCAGAAAGGCAGCGGCTGTTCCTCCGTCCCCAGATTAGTGACGAACAGAATGGCGGACAGGAACACCAGGACGATGGCCAGCCAGAAGGGATAAAAACCGGGATCGGGTTGAGCAAAGGTTCCGATGCCAATCTCCTGAACAGCTTCATAGATCGCGGCCAATCCGATGGCGGCGAGCACGATCGCGGAAAGGCAATCCCATTTCCTCATGCATGACTCCAGAAAAGACCAGGGTATTGACACATTGTTCCGTCGTCCCTTTGATTACCGGGACCCGGCTTCCGCCGGAACGACGGGGTAAAAATAAGCACTGTCTGTACTAAAACGTAAAATGCTCTAAAGACCGGGGGCAATGGCTTCTGCGATTGCCCCCGGTGGTTTACAAGCCTGTTTTATTTAAATTGCGACTTGTAGCGGTTGCCAAGCTGGAACTTGATCATCAGCTCTTTCCACCGGACATCTTCCTTTTCCACGAAAGCCTTGAAATCGGCGGACGCCAGATACTTCCTTGGCCAGCCCATTTCCGTAGCGATCTTCACGAATTCGGGATCGTCCGCGCATTTCTTGAAGATTTCGTCCAGCCGGTCGACGATTTCCCTGGGCGTACCCTTGGGGGCCATAATCCCACGCCACATCGTGCCGTAGAATTTGATGCCCTGTTCCTCGGCCGTCAGCACATCGAGGAACTGCGCCATGCGCTGGTCGGCGAATATGCCAAGCACTCTCAGATCCCCGGCCTTCGCGTTGGTGACGCCTTCGGGAGACGAACCGACGAAGACATCGACATGCTCGCCCAGCAAGGCGGTAATGGCCGGGCCGCCGCCTTCGAACGGCACGTTCTTGAAACTCGCGCCTGTCTGGCCCTGGAAAGCCATTCCAACCAGATGGGTTCCGCCGCCGCTACCGGCATTGCCCAGAGTGATGGTGCCGGGGGAAGCCTTGGCCGCCGTCAACAGGTCATTGAGATCCTTGTACGGTGAGTTCTTGTGCACCATGAAGTAGCAGGGGATGTCCGCGAACATCATCACCGGTTCGAAGCTGTCGACATCGTAGGCGACCTTGTCCCAGTGCATCTTGGTGACGATCGGGGTCGAATGCGCGCCCAGCGTATATCCGTCCGGTTTGGCGCGCAGCACTTCGAGAGTGCCGATGGCCGATCCGCCGCCCGGAACGTTCTTGATGATCAATTGCTGGCCGTTGGCATATTTCGGGAACTGCGCGGCAATGGCCCGGATCAGGACATCGTATCCGCCGCCAGCGGACCATTGAACGACGAATTCCACCGATTTTTCGGGGAACTTGTCGGCGCCAGCGGCGACGGCATCCTTGGCAGCTATTCCGAAAATACCGGTCAGGGAACAGGCCAAAACACCTGCTAATAGTTTCTTCATATCGAACCTCCTTGTTATTGATGAATGAAGCGCAGAAAAACAAACTATCTCCCGTAAAAGAGCCTGGGCGGATGGAGATCGTCCCAGACCGCATCGCAAGCGTCCAGCGCCTCCTGAGACAACCGGACTCCCACCGCTTTCATGTTTTCCAGCAACTGCTCCACCGAGGTCGCGCCGGAAACAATCGAGGTAATCCCTTTTTTGTTCAGAATCCAGGCGAGCGCGAACTGCGACAGGCTGTATCCATTATCCTGGGCAATTTTGCCGAGCTTCCCGACCGCGTCGAAATCACGGTCGTTCCAGAACTTTTGTTGGTAAACAAAACCCTGTTTCCCCATAGCGAAACGGTGCCCCTCAATCGGCTCTTTCCCCTTCTCATACTTGCCGGAGAGAAAACCGGCGGCCATGGGGCTGAAAGACGCAATGCCGACGCCTTCCTCCAGACAGAGCGGCAGGAGCTCGTACTCGATGTCCCTGGCGAGAAGATTGAAAGGCGGCTGGATGATGTCCCAGCGGGCCAGATTGTGCTTGTCGCTAAGCCATAAGGCCTTGCAGAGCTGGAAGGCGCGGAAATTCGAGCAGCCGAGATAGCGCACTTTGCCTTGGCGCACGAGGTCGTCCATCGCCCGCAACGTTTCGTCGAGCGGGGTATCGTAATCGGGCATGTGGGCATAGAAAATATCCAGATAATCCGTTCCCAGCCTTTTCAGACTGCCTTCGACGGACTGCATCATGTGCTTGCGCGACAGCCCCATGTCATTGGGTCCGATGCCCTCCCCGCCCGGCCAGGGTTTGAAGGCGCGCGGACGGGCCAGATCGATGGGACCCGCCACGACCTGTTCCCCGTACTTCGCCCCCAGTTTGCGGATATGTCCCGCTTTCGAGGCTAGAACCAGCGAATCGCGCATTCCCTTGATGGCCTTCCCGATGATCTGCTCGGTCACGGTATTGGCGTACATATCCGCCGTGTCAATGAAATTGATCCCCTCGTCAACCGCCTTTTGAATGATCCGGATCGATTCCGGCTCATCCACCTGCTTGCCCAACATCATCGTCCCGAGGCAGAAAGCCGACACTTTCAGCCCCGTTCTTCCCATTTTGCGGTATTCCATGAATTCTCCTTTTTTGTTTACAAGAGCGAATTTCAAAGACCGAATACATTTCATCGTCATTCCCGCGAAGGTGGGAATCCAGTGCGTTCTCTCCAGCCAGAATGGCTGCAAATCAAAGAATGGCGACGCGTTGCGTCGGAATGACCACTGTCCGCACTAACGTAAAACGCCCTAAAGTTCCAGAATATCAGGACGAATGAATTTCTTGCCGCAAGCCTCGATGTTGACCTTTGGAAAAATAACAGGCGCGGTGATCATCTCGATTTCATCCTTGGTGACGATAACCGTGTCCTCGCTCTTTGTCCCGGTGATCGACGGGTTCCAGCAGAAGGCCTGATGGTCCTTGATGATGCCTTTTACCGTGTAGTCGACCCTGAAATCGCGTCCGGCGTAACCGATCGGCCCGCCCTGATGGTGCTTGTTGAACTCATCGCCATAGCCATGCGTTTCATAGACTTTCTTTCCGGCAAGCAGCGGCGTCTGATACGTTTCCCCGGGTATGGATTGCGCCATATAGGTACAGTCGATGAGCTGATTGAGCCGATATTGCTGTCGAAGCTGCTCGGAGACCGGTTCGAAATTCACGTAGCGAGTCATGCAGATGATCAATCCGTGCAGCTTGAAATTTCCCCCGATCTGCACTCTTCCCTTGACCTGTTTATGTGTCGGAAGCGGATGCCGGTAGTTCGATATCCTCTCGTCCGCGGCCACCATGCAGCTCACCAGTTCCAGACTCCGCGCTTCCATTTCCCCGATAATCATTGATGCGATATGGAATTCCGAGTCTCCCGGTTTAATTTTGAAAGCGACCTGTTCCATCGCCGATGACGCCAGATTCCCGACTTCCCTGTATTTTTCGATTTCCGCCTCGGTCAGATCCAGGCGCAACTCCTTGATGTCCCCCGCGATATTGTTCTCATTGCCGAAGTCGCAGCCGATTTTCCCGCCGGAAACGAGCGAATCGAGGGTCTTCGCCTCAAACGCCCCATCATGCCAAAAGCCGGCCCGCATGGAAAACCCGAGCTGCTCAAGATGTTCTTCCTGCATCATCCGATCCGATTCGACGGTGCTGGTGACGGCAAAAAGACCCTTATCCTTGGTGACCAGCAAACCGCAATTGCCCATGTCGCCAGCGCCCACATAATTTCTCCCGCCACACGAAAGCCAGGCAAAATCATCCTGGCGTTTCAGGTAAATCGCCTTCAGATCTTTCTGCTCCATCAAACTGTGCAAACGTTGAATTTTTACACTGAATTCCTGACTGATGTCCATCGCACGCCTCCCTTTCCACAAGCGAACACGATACCACGGGCGGATGAATGTAACAATTTGTGACCACTGCTTACAATAGTCCCGATAAGCTGCGCAATAGCCCTGCCATGTTTGTTGATCCAGGATGCTTCTGTTAGAATTCGCCCTCCCGGAGAGATGGATGAGTGGTTTAAGTCGCACGCCTGGAAAGCGTGTTTAGGGTAATCCCTAACGGGGGTTCGAATCCCCCTCTCTCCGCCACCGACATTCCGAAGTAATCCGATAAAGGCCAGAAAACCTGGTAAATACAAGGTTTCTAGCCTTTTCCTTGTCCGAAATGTTCCGAGGAAAACTTCCCCGGCGGCTCGATTGAAACCAGGTTCCGGCTAACAAGCCTCGAAGCCGATGCGCTGGAAATCGGGGCCGGTGTCGATCACAGTTTTCAGGCGGATGCGCCAGACGTCGTCGGTGAAGAGTTCGATGATCCTGTCTGCCCTGAACCATCCTGTCGGCAGCACCAGCGACTGATCGGCTTCGGCAGCAGCCAGCGCGGACATCAGGAAAGCGCGTTCATACTGTTCGTTCGGCATGGGATCAATCAGTCGCGCGGAGATGGCCTGCGGCAATCCGGGCAAAACCCGGATGCCGGCGATCAGGCCACCCTTGCGATCCTGCATCAACCAGGTCACCTGGCCCAGGAGAGGACGGTCGCTGTCGCGCGGACACAAGGCGAGCAACTGGCCGTACAACATTTTTCGGCCACCGACACTGCGTATCAGACGAAAGCCGTTGGCCGACTGGTTGACCACTTCCCATGTATCCATCACATATTTCTGGGCTTGAATCTGCTGCGAACTCTCGCCGAAAGCAAACAGGTATTCGAAGTCTCTACGCGAGTAGACGCGCGTTCTTTCGGGCTGCTCGAATATCTTGCCCGAGATGAAGTAGTGTATATCTTCGAAACCCGCGCAGACTTGGGCGACACCCGATGTCGCATGGCGGCGAAACTTGCGGGCGACACGTACTTGCGACCAATGGTGTGACAGATGGCTGAGAAGGCGGGCGCATTGCTGCGGCGTGCAGTCTTCGCCGAGAGCAAGCTCGGAAGGTGGTGTGTGCTGCCGCAACTTTAAGCGGAGTTTACGAATTCGAGCAGACAGGCGCGAAGTTTCGAGACATCGAATCTGATCGGTACGTAAAGATTCGGATGACGGACACAAGGCGACATCCTGCATCAGGTCAATGACAAACGGCGGGAGTGTCTCTCCCACAATGACTGGATGTATATCGACCAGCGAAGACCAGGCGAACGCCCAGCGGTGAACCAGTATCTGGTCACGTAGCGCGAGGCTGTAGTTGCCAGCCATATCGCATAAAATGAAAGAGAAATAGGCGGCGGCACAATGCGTGTTACCGGTGTGCCCTTCGATGATGTCCGGAACAGCCACTGTTGTCAGATGTAAATCTTCCACGGTTCCATAATGGCCATGAAGATCAAGCCAAAGTCCCCACGGTACTTCCTGACGCGCGCGCTGATATTCGAGAATGGCCATGCCGATGAAGTAGATGCAGCGGTGCAGTAACGTAGCGAAGCGGTTATCCTGGGTGTTTTTAGATTCCGGCGGGCTCTTTTCCGCGCAACGCGCGTAAGCCTTGGCCGTTTTCAACCAGAGCGCCGCGACCTGGCGGAAGAAAGTGTCTTCGACATCACCGAGCGGAACGGGCTTGTTCACATAACGCTTGGCCAACTCCTCGGCAACATGGACAACCGGCCGCCGAACGTGTTCCAGCAACTGGAAACAGGTCTGATCATCGAGTGGGCTGGTGAGCAGGCTGTCGAGAATTCGGTCGAGGTCATGGATCGCTGCGGCTGGATTGGACAACGGAACACGCGCGATGATCCCGCTACCGGTCTTAAAGTCAGTGATACTGATGGCGGCTGAGGAAATATTCATGGCAAGTCCGTAACGTGTAGAAGGTAAGCAGATGGATGCTTGCGCTCGATGGTCAATATTGTTCCTGTGGATAAAATTACTGAGAGCCTACATAAAGTATATGCAGATTATGATCATAACCGTTTGTTTTCAAGGTAAAAAATCACATTTTCCACACATTTCGCGGACATCGAACAAACATGTTCTCATATCGGCTTAACGCCAGCCGTCACGACTCATCGCAACGCCTTGGTAAACCCATTGCCACGCATGTCGGCGACGAAGTTGCCTAGGTCGTCGTGGATTTCGACCCGAAACACCGACACACTACGTCCACGCGACAAACACGTCGAACGCGCAATCAGCTTCTGTCCCTTCGCCGCGCCGAGATAGGAAATGCTGCTCGATTGCCCGACAGTAATGCCGACCTTCTCGCCGCACAGTAAAGGCAGATTCGAATGGACAGCGAAGGCAAGATCAGCGAGGGTAAAAATCGCACCGCCCTGCACACCGCCGCCAGCGTTCATGTGCTCTGCGGTGATAGACAGGGTGCACTGTACCATTTCCTCACTCACCGCATCGATAACAATGCCTGCGTTGGTAGCGAAACGGTCTTTGGTGAAGAAAGCCCGGATTTTTTCCAGATCGATGTCCATCCGTGCCTTACTCCCCTGCCGCGCCAATTTTCCCTGCTGCCTTGCCCAAATCGAACGCCTTGGCGTTGAGTTCCGCCAGCGCCGGCTTTCTGGCGCGGAAACGAGTGACAATGCAGTTTTTCAGCGTTTCGGCGGAGAACGGCAGGTTATCGGAAATCGCGCCGAGCATGATGGTATTCACCAGCCGCAAATCGCCCAGTTCGCGGGCAATTTCCCCGGCGTCAAAGTCATGCACCTCAAAACCCTGCGCACGCACCGCGCCCACCGGGTCATCCGGATAATCGAAGAGACCCAGCGAAACGATAGGCGGCGTGAGCCTCAGACGGTTAATCATTGCCACACCGCCCCGTGTGCCGTTTTTCGGGCGCAGATAGTGGCTCCAGCGCATCGCTTCAGCGGCCTCAAAGCCAACGAGAATATCCGCCTCGCCGGGCGCGATCTCCGGCGACAGTACCTTGGGGCCGAAGCGCACGTGCGAGGACACCACGCCGCCACGCTGCGACATGCCCGCGACTTCGGTTTTCTTGACCTCGAAACCTTGCGAGATGGCGGCTTCCGAGAGGATTTCCGAGGCGGTCATTACGCCCTGTCCGCCGATGCCGACGACGAGAATGTTGGTGGTTTTCATGTTGTTTCCATTACAAAAATTATGCTCAAATGTGAATTCACTGCATGCGGCATTCATGTCGTCAATACTGACCGGCACAGGAGGTTTGGGCACGATGCCCTTTAACTGGCGAATGGAAGATGTCGCTAGGGCAATATTTGAGTTGGGATCGTCGCGATTCACGAAGCAGCTCCTACTATGCTTTTTAAATGTTGCGAAAGAGTCGACTCGTTGGCAAAGGTAAGTTTATGCATTGCCGAAAACCCCGGCAGGCTCTCTACGTCAAGTCCACTGATACACATGATGAATTGAGCACTGTCAATTCCCAGCTTTTTACGCAGAAGCTGCGCCTTTTCGATGTACTGTCTGAACTCTCCGCTTTTACATTCTATACAAACAGGGGTAACGCCAATCAGAGCGAAAACATCCAGCTCGTATTTGTCGCCATTACCGAGGGTTATTACGATATTACGCGCACATGAGAAAGATTTTTTCTGCTGCTGGCTATACGTCAGGATACTCATCAACGCATGCCATTCTAGCCACACGCCATCAAAAAATTGTTGAACATTTTTTGCGCTCTGTATCCAGATTTTGAGCGTTTTTTCCTTACGGTCATGGAAGATTTTTGAAACAAGCGTCACATCGTAAAGCTTCCGGCAAAAATCGACGATGGCCTGACCATCTGCGTCGCTCTTTTTCTCCAAACGCACTTGGCAGCTTGGCCGCTGTTCTCGCTGCGCCCAGCGAATTGCATCCAGAATGTCTTTATAAAGCAAGAAATTACTGCCAACTTCAGTTCCGATTTCATCGTAGAAACCAGTCGTATCTACACTTTCAGGATTGATCTGCGTTTTGATGCCTCTTTCGAGAAACCAGGCTCTTATTTTCTCGTGCTGTACATCCGAAGCAAAATAGTCCGTATTAAACAAATCAACATCATCCAGCATCCGCACTGCATTCTCCACCGGTATGGGTGTGGTGGCAGCAGATTGCAAACGCTTGATTTCGCGTAAGGCTTCCCTATGTTTTTTCAAGAGCGCATCCACAAAAAACAGCGTGCGATAGACCCGGACAGGGGACGCACATTTAGGGCAAGGTATCTCCTGCCCTATCGCACTCTCGTCAGGTTCGTGCAACAAACCGCATTTGTTGCATCGGAGAATAGCCATTTTTACACCACCTTCACCGGAAACGTCGGTACCGCCGGTTTGATCGCGTCCGGCGCGCAGGGTTGCAGGCATAGCCCGCAGCCAGTACAGGCGGCGGTTTCGATGCGGGTGAAGGCGAGTTCCACTTCCTTGCCGGAGGGTTTCACCACCTTTTCGCGGCGGGTGACGTGGATGGCGGGACAGCCGATTTCGACGCAGTTGCCGCAGCCGGTGCATTTGTCCTCAATCACTTCGTAGGCGGGTTCCTGCTTGTATTCGTCAATCAGCACGCAGGGGCGGTTGGTGATGATGACCGAAGGGCCGTCATATTTCGTTTCTTCGCGCAAGGTCTTGAAAAGTGTCGGCAGGATGTAGGGATCGACCACATGGATGTGTTCTGGGGCGATGCCCAGCGATGCCACGATTTTGGCGAAGTCGACGCGCGGGGCTGCTTCGCCGTGCAGGTCACGACCGCTGGCGGGATTATCCTGACCGCCAGTCATGCCGACGGTGCGGTTGTCGAGCAGCAAGACGGTGACATTGCCACGGTTGTAGGCGATGTCGAGCAAGCCCTGCATCCCCATGTGCATGAAGGTGGAATCGCCGATGACGGCGATGATTTTTTTCTTTTCATCATCCGCTCCGCGCCCCTTGTCCATGCCGAGCGCGATGCCCATCGAGGCGCCCATGCAGATGGTCGTGTCGAGCGCGTTCCACGGATGCCCCGCGCCCATCGTGTAACAGCCGATGTCGCCGGAGATGGTGACGTTACGCAGTTGCGAGAGGGTGTAATACACGCCCAAATGCGGACAGGCGACGCACATCGTGGGCGGACGCGGGAACACTTTCAGCGCGTCGGGCAAATCGTCGGCTTGCACCAAATCGGGATAAAGCGACGCCAGACTCTTTTTCAGGATGTAGGGTGGCAGTTCGCCCGCTGCCGGCAGGATATCCTTACCGCGTGCGGCAATGCCAGCGGCGCGGATTTCGGTTTCGACAAGCTGTTCGGTTTCTTCGACGACAATCAGGGTGTCGACCTGTTCGGCGAGGGCGCGCACCTTGTCCAGCGGTAGCGGGTACGATAAACCGAGCTTCAAGACGGGCGCATTGGGGAAGGTTTCGCGCACATGCATGTAGGCGGGGCCGGAGGTGACGAAGCCGACGCGCTTGTCGCTGCCGGGTTCCAAACGGTTCAGTTTGGTCGTCTCGGATTCTTCGCGCAGCGCCTTTTCGCGGGCGAAGACTTCGGGCACGCGGCGTTGGGCGTTGGCGGGCACCATCACCCAGCGCGCCGGATTTTTGACGAAGCCTTCGGCGGCGCGCCTGACGGTGCGCTCACCGAT